>JAQVLM010000100.1 GCA_028704125.1 Opitutales bacterium | reverse complement strand
AGATGCGAACCTTGCAGGAGATCCGCGGAATGACCGGGTATGAAAACGCTGTCGGCTGGGATCAGTTTTTTCTCTTTCATGGACAGGCTCTCGCAAACGCTCCCCAGCAACGCGAGGATCAGGTGCTCGTTCCCAGGGTGATCGAGTGAAACCGGACATGGAGCCCTCACCCAACCCAAACCCGACAGCAATCGGATGAATCAGGACTCTTTGGCATACCTTCCAGCCAGCAAACTGGCCCGGCTTCTCGCGTCAGGCGAGCTCACGGCAGTCGAGCTGTCGCGAGCTGTTCTTGAACGGGCGGAACAGCTCAACGCGCAGGTCAACGCATTTCTCGGATGGGACGGCGATGATTTGATGGCTCAGGCGGAAGCGTCGGATAAGCGTCGAAAGGCCGATAAGGCGCTGGGTTTTTTTGACGGGATTCCGGTAGCGCTCAAGAACAACATCGCGGTGAAAGGGTCGCTCCTGACCTGTGGAAGCCGCATGCTGGAGAGCTTTGTATCGCCCTATGATGCGACGGTGGTGGAGCGCATGAAGGCGGCCGGTATGCTAGTCTGGGGGCGGCTCAATATGGATGAATTCGCCATGGGGTCATCCACCGAAACATCGTATTTCGGTTCAACGGCGAACCCCTGGGATTTGACGCGGACGCCTGGTGGTAGCAGTGGTGGCAGCGCCGCAGCGCTTGCAGCCGGGATGAGCCCCATGACACTTGGCAGTGACACGGGGGGATCGATCCGGCAGCCTGCGGCATTTTGTGGGATCTATGGATTGAAGCCAACCTATGGCAGGGTTTCGCGTTACGGTCTGGTCGCATTCGCCTCAAGTTTGGATCAGATCGGACCGTTCGGCCACTGTGTGGAGGATGTCGCGCGGATGATGGAGGTGCTTTGTGGAGTGGATCCAAAGGATTCGAGTTCCTATCCCGCTCCGGTTTCACCGTTTCACGCCGAATTGGAGTTGGCGCTGACTGGCGGTCGTCCGATGGTATTGGGATTACCGGTCGAATACTTCAAAGAGGATGGACTGGATCCGGCTGTGCGACGCGCGATGGATGAGGTGGTCGCTTACTACAAGGAAATGGGTTGGCAAATCAAGGATGTGAGCCTGCCCAACAGCCACCTGGCCGTGCCGACCTACTACGTGATCGCGACCGCCGAGGCATCGTCCAATCTGGCCCGGTTTGACGGGATCCGCTACACCCATCGGTCGGAATCAGCATCGGATGCGGTGGATGTCTATTTTAAGAGCCGTGGAGAGGGTTTCGGCGAGGAAGTGAAACGCCGGATTATTCTCGGTACCTTCGTGTTGAGCAGCGGATACCACGATGCATACTATTTGAAGGCACAGCAGGTGCGTACCTTGATCCGGAATGATTTTTCGAAGGCCTTCGAGGAGGTGGATCTGGTGCTCACCCCGACCACACCCAGCCCGGCGTTCGTGCGCGGCGAACGGATCACCGACCCCCTCCAAATGTATCTGAACGACATCTACACGATTTGTCCGAACCTGACCGGTTTGCCTGCAATCTCGGTTCCTTGTGGCTTTGCTTCGCAGAATCTGCCTGTTGGATTCCAGTTGATTGCCCCGCATTTCGAGGAGGTGCGGTTGCTGACTGCAGCCCGTGCCTACGAAAAAGGCAATGATTGGCACACGAGGCATCCTGCCCTCTGAGCTGAAGCGGAAGCGGGGTAGGCAAAACGATAGAACGAACAATTTTCAGGGGAACATAAGATGGCAAGCGTAGACGGATATGATGCGGTGATTGGGCTCGAGGTCCATGTGCAGCTCGGAACAGAGAGCAAGATGTTTACCGATGCTCCGTATTACTTCGGGGCAGCACCCAATGAGCTGACCAATCCGGTGGTGATGGGGATGCCCGGAACGCTGCCGGTGCTCAATAAGCGGGCCATCGAAAAAACGATCCAGGTCGGGTTGATGTTGGGATGTGAGATTCCTCAGGTAAGCAAGTGGGACCGGAAGCACTATTACTATCCTGACATGCCGAAGAATTACCAGATCTCCCAATACGATCAGCCACTGTGTCTGGGCGGTTCGGTTGAGATCGAGCTGGATGGACCGTCACGCAATGTGATGGGTGAACACCGTCGGGTGAGCTTGACCCGTATTCACCTCGAGGAGGATGTGGGAAAACTGACTCACGTGGCCGATGGCAGTTTGGTGGATTACAACCGCGCCGGGGCACCTTTGATCGAAATCGTCACTGAACCCGACATTTTTTCGCCGGAGGAAGCCTTCGCGTTCCTCACCTCATTGCGGAATACCTTGCAGAATGCGGGCATTTCGGATTGCGATATGGAGAAGGGTCAAATGCGCTGTGATGCAAACGTCAGCGTCAAGCCGGTTGGTACCACGAAACTCGGGACGAAGGTCGAACTCAAGAACCTCAACAGCATTTCCGGTGTCCGCAATGGTTTGCGTTATGAGATCGAACGCCAGATCCGGGAGCTCAAAGCCGGTGCGACAATTGTGCAGCAAACCCGCAGGTGGGATGCGGAAGCGGGAGTCACTTCCCTGATGCGGACCAAGGAGGAGGCGCAGGACTACCGGTATTTCCCGGATCCGGATCTCATGCCGGTGCGGATCAGTGAGGATTGGAAGTCTCAGCTTGCCGAGGGTTTGCCCGAGTTGCCCTTCGATCGTCAACGGCGGTACATGGCCGACTACTCCTTGCCTTACACAGTAACCGCTGTTCTTTGCTCAAACCGCCAATTGAGTGTGTTTTTCGAGGAAGCGATCCGTCAGCACAATAATCCTTTGGCGATTGCAAACCTCATCACAAATGATCTGCTGCGCGAGCTTGGCGCTGCCTCTTCAGGAAGTGAAGGTGAGGATGGAGAACGGCGGTCGCTGGACTCGTTGGGTGTGTCTGCCGTCGGTGTGGCCGATCTGGTGGCGATGGTCGACAAGGGTGTCCTGTCGAACCAAATGGCAAAAGAAGTGCTTTCGGGGATGATCGCAACCGGTCAATCGCCGGAAGCTGTCGCTGAGGCAAAAGGCTTGCGGCAATCCTCGGATTCAGGGGAGATCGAGGCCATTTGCCGTCAGGCGATGGAGGAGAATCCCAAAGCGGTTCAGGAATTCCTTGCGGGGAATGAGAAGTCGATCAACGCGATCAAAGGTCGCGTGATGAAGGCAACTCAAGGCAAGGCGAATCCCACAGTCGTGGATCAGGTTCTCCGCAAGCTTCTGGCTTCCGGTTGATCGTTCATGATCGGTGGAGGCGAACCTGTTGAAGTTCCGGTTCACCCAATGAAACGGGTGGGTGAGTGTGGCTTCTTCGGTTTTGGATGGTTTTGCCGGATCGGAGTGGCCGTGTGAACGGGGGCTGCCGCAATAGATGTCAGCCGGCACTGGTGAATCGACGGATCCAAGCAACCTGTCCCGGAGCCGTGGAGGTAGAGCCGAATTGAATCGGGAGACGGTGAGGCGAGGTCCGCCGCTGGTGGGATCGACGTTCTGGAGTTGCCGTCTCTCTTGGGAACTGGAAACTGCCTCGCGATGGGATTTGGTGGTGGTGGTGTGTGCTCTTGACCGTGGATCGAAAACATGTGAGTCTCCGCATCAGAGGCGATCAACCGCCATAAACAGCTATGAGCGATAAGAAGAAGATTTTGGTAACGGGTGGGTCAGGATACATTGGCTCTCACACTTGTGTGGCGCTGATGGAAGCCGGGTACGACGTGGTGGTGATCGACAATTTGTCGAATTCCGAGCCATGGGTGATGGACAGGATCGGTGAGATCTGTGGCCGGAGTCCTGAGTTCTGTGAATTGGATTTGCAGGATCGCGAAGGGGTGCGGAAGTTTTTCAGTGACCATAAAGGCTTGGATGGGGTGATCCATTTCGCTGCATCGAAGGCGGTTGGGGATTCTGTGGCGAACCCATTGAAATACTATCGGAATAACCTTGGATCATTGGTGAATCTCTTGGAAGGGGTATTGGAGAATGGCATTCAATCGATGGTGTTTTCGTCCTCCTGCACGGTCTATGGACAGCCGGATGAGCTTCCGGTAACCGAGGATGCGCCGATCAAGCGGGCGGAATCCCCGTATGGCAATACCAAGCAGATTTCGGAGGAGATTTTGGCCGACACCCAGGTGGCTTGCCCGGACTTGCAGGTTATCGCCTTGCGTTACTTCAACCCAATAGGCGCCCATTCTTCTGCCCGTATCGGGGAGCTGCCCCGCGGGGTGCCCGATAACCTTATCCCGTATGTTACCCAGACCGCGGCTGGACTCAGGGATAAACTGCGGGTTTTCGGCAGTGATTATGCGACGCGGGACGGTTCGTGCATCCGTGACTTCATCCATGTGATGGATTTGGCGGAGGCTCATGTTGTGGCGATGGATCGTTTGTTGAACCATTGGAATTCGGAGCCGATGGAAGTTTTCAACCTCGGTACCGGTACCGGGGTTTCGGTTCTCGAGGTGATTGCGTCTTTCGAAAAAGTGAGCGGGAGGAAGCTGGCATACGAAATCACGTCCCGACGCCCTGGCGATATTGAGCAGGTGTGGGCCGATACCTGTCGGGCAAACGAGGTGTTGGGCTGGACAGCGAAGCGGAGTCTCGACGAAGCCTTGGCATCAGCCTGGCGTTGGGAATGCGCGTTGCGCGGGATCGAGGGTAACTGAGTCCTTTCGCGCAAGCCCATATCCGGTGCGCCCGGTCCCAGTCGGGCTTATTCAGGAAGCTGGATGCGGGTTCTTCCCTGTAGGAGTGGCTTGAACTGGAATTGAGAAACGGATGCAACATCCTTCGGTGTAGGATGGGTCGATCCATATCCTGCCTCCGTGGATTTTGACGATATCCCGGCACAGGATGAGGCCGATACCGGTTCCGGATGGTTTGGATGGACTGGATGCGTTTTCGTTGAAAAGGCTCTGACTGATGTCGGGACTGATCCCGGACCCATTGTCCGCTACATAAAACTCGACGGCATGATCCGATGGAGAGACGCCCACTTCGATCCGGCCTCCGGGCGGGGTGAACTTGATCGCATTGTTGATGAGGTTGCGGATCGCCATGGTGAGCAATTGCGGATCGGCGGTCAGCGGAACCGGATCATGGTCTTCGATGCGGTGGAGGGTGATGGATTTCTGGCATGCGATGCTCCGGTAGATATGAAAGGCGGGTCGGATCACGTGATGCACCTGAACGGGCACCGGATGATACGGCAGGTTTCCCCGTTGTGAGACCGACCAATACAGGAGGTTCTCAAGCAGCTCGAAGATGGCCCGCGATGTGATGTGGATGAATTCGATGTATTCGCGCTTTTCCTTATCTCCCAGCGTGTCCCACTTGTTGTGCAGCAGTTCCGAAAATCCGAGAACCGAATTGAACGGGTTCTTGATGTCGTGGGCGAAAATCGAGAACAGGCGGTCTTTTGTCTGATTGAGTTGAATCAGGCTTTTGTTCTGTTCCTCGATCTCGTGCTGTTTGGATGTCAGGAGACGGTTGCTCTCGTCGAGTGCATGGGTTCGCTCGAGGATTTTCCGTTCGAGTTGCCGCTGGTGATGACGGTAACGGAGGATGCGCCACTGAATCACAATGAATACCAAAGCACCGGCAATCAGGACAGCGAGCACACGGCCTTGCCATGTTTGCCAGAATGGAACCCGGATTGAAAAGGAGAAGGATGCGGTGTTGGGATTCCAGACTCCGTCTTTGTTGGCGACCCTCACTTCAAACCGGTAGGGTCCGGGCTTGAGGTTGCGATAGTGGGCCAATCGCAGAGGCCCGGCGTCAACCCAGTCCGCGTCGACATCCGGTATTTGGTATTGGAACAACAGTTGTTTGTTTTGTCGATACCACGGAGCCGTGAACTCAAACTGCATATTGGTCACATGACTGGGAAGCACCGTGTCGGATACTTCGGGAGAAAGCGTTTGGAGTTTTGAGGGGAGTGCGTGATGCAAGTCTTTGGGGTCGATGTAGGAGACACAGGTGATCAGTGGACGCGGCAGTGATGTCTCTGTTTTGTAGTAGTGGGGACGAACTCGGGTGAACCCGTTGATCCCTCCGAATAGCAGGTCACCGTCGGACAACCGGATGCTGGCCCAGCGTCCAAACCGGGTGTCGTGGATGCCATCCAGAACTCCAAAATGTGTGGTGGATTGTGTTTCCGGGTCGTATCGGGCCAATCCCCGGTTGGTGCTGATCCAAATTGCGCCGGTCTTATCATCGCGTATCCCGTAAACGTTGTTTCCGGGAAGGTTATTGGATATCGGGTGGTCGATGAAACTGTTTTGCATCGGATCATAGACATTGATTCCGCCTCCGTTGGTGCCCATCAGGATGAGTCCTTCATCCGATTCCCACACGCAGTTTACGGAGTTCGTGTTGGGGGATGGACGGTCCGGTGAATGAACGTAGTGTTCGATTTTCCCGGTTTCAGGATTGAGTCGATCGACACCGGACACTTCCGATGTGATCCAAATTGAGCCTGAACTGTCCTCATGCAGATAGGAGATCGGGGATTCCGTCAGGGAGGACGCGTCTCCGGGTGTGTGGGTGTAACGGACGAAATGGTCCTTTGTTTCGTCGTATCGGCAGATCCCGTTGGCCCATGTGGCGATCCAGACATCGCCTTTCCGCGTAACCAGAATGTAGAATATGCTGTTGTCGTTGATGGAGTGGGAATCATGGGGATCGAAGCGATAGACCCGGCTTTCTCCGGTCGAAGGATCGAAACGGACCAGACCTTCCATCCATGTCCCGATCCAGATTCTCTCCTGATGATCAATCGCAACCGATAGGGTTTTGTCGGATGGCAGGTTATAGGGTGGCTGGTTTTTACGGAAGGAGGTGTATGAACTGGATTGTGGGCAGAAAACGCTGAGACCTCCGCCGTCCGAAGTCACGTAAATGCGACCATTGGAATCCTCCGCAAATGCGGATATTGTCGGACGGTTGGAATCATCGTTCAGATTGATTTCCAAGGGAGTGAAAAGAGAGTCCCGCAGGTCAGTCCACCAGAGTCCGTCATAGCGTGTGCCAAGCCAGAGAATGCCATCGTGAATGATGGGAGGTGCGGACACAATGTCATCCCCGATTGAAAAAGCGTTACCGGGTTCCGGCCCATATCGCTTCAGTATCCCCGACTCTGGAGTAAAGGAATGCAGGCCATTGTCGGATGCGATCCAGATCCGGCCCTTGGTATCTTCGGTGGATCCGTAAACCAGAGGGTTTCCAAGTGCAAGCGGAGAGCCTTCAGCCGGAAACACCAGGCTTTCACCGCTGACCGGGTCGAAACGGATGATGCCCTTTGAATAGGTCGAGATCCAAATGTTCCCATTCGTGTCGGAGTTGATGTGGTAGACCAGACCGATGTCTCCGGATGGGAGTCCGAATCGGCTGGCGTCCATGGTCTCGAAGGCTCCAGTTGCCCGATCGAAGCGCAAGAGGCCTTGGGTGGTGCCGATCCAGGCCTTGTCATCGTCTTGAATGTGGATGGAACGGACCCTGTGCCATCCATCGGGGAAGGATGCAGTGTCATCGGGATCGTGGGAAAAAAAACGGTAATCGCCGGTTTCCGGATTCCATATTCCGAAGCCTTGGTAAGATCCGAGCCACAGGTTCCCGTTTTCATCGATCGAAATGGCGGTTGCAAGGTTGCTGAAATGTTCACTGGGCCGACTGTCCTCGACAAACGGATCATGAAAGGTCCCTTCGTTGACATTCATCCGGAACAGCCCCTCCTGGGTGGCGATCCAGAGGTTTCCTTTGTTGTCCTCCTGGATGGCGTGTATGTAGCTGACCCTCAGACCATTCGCTTTTTCCCAGTGATAGGATTTGACCCGATGCCCGTCGAAGCGGTTGAGCCCATTGTGGGTGCCAGCCCAGATGAACCCTTTGCTGTCCGCATAAAGGCATAGGACGGTCGAATTTGAAAGCTCGACCTCAGGAGGGAGCGGATGAAACCTGCGGGATGCTTCCTGTGCCTGTATCAAGGAGGCGGAAGCAAGTATCAAGCATCCGATCAGGCAGCTGCATATCAACCTGACTTTGGCAATCATGGTAAAGGAGGAGGAGGGTCCGGCGGGAAGCGGTGATCCCTGACCGGGTTTGAGGAAGGAGGAGGAGACAATCAGGCGTGGATGAGGATGGTGCGCTTGGGTAAATCAAGGGTTCGGGTTTTCTGCAAAATCAAAATGGCTTGCCGCGACATGGCTGTTCCCTTGGGCATAAGCATGGCACCCGATGGGTAACTGATGTCTTCTGCCAATACCTGACCGGGGATCATTTCTTCCAGCCGGACTTCCTTGGTTTTGGGAGGCAACGAGAGTCTCGGATTGGCTTCGAAGAACAAGGAAACAGCATCCGGCCAGAATGCGCTGCCCATCCGCTCGCGGATGCTTTCCAGGCTGGATTCGCGGGACTGCGGGCTTTCGGCGTATGCGACCGCCACTGCCAAATAGCGGGCCGCGAGGGGGATTTGCTGCCCCATCAGGCCATCCGGGAAGCCTTGTCCGTCCCAGCGTTCATGGGAAGCCCGGATCACCAGCCCGACTTCTTCGAAGTCCTGGAACCCGGAAGCATAGAGCTGGGCATAGACCGGCAGGTTGTGGTAAACCTCGAGATCATCCGGTTTGAGAACCTGCGGGGATTCAATGAAGCGTCGCAGTTGCGACTCTTCGATCCCGATTTTTCCCATGGTTGTGAGGTAAGCGGCGATCCGTAAATGAAAGGCATCTTTTTCCGGGATTCTACCGGTAGCCGCCATGGATTGGCAGACCCGCACGATCGTTGCGGCCTCCCTTCCCAAGCCCGGCCTGAGATTGTGGAGGGTGCGGATGGAAAGGTCGAGTG
>JAQVLM010000099.1 GCA_028704125.1 Opitutales bacterium | reverse complement strand
ACGACAGGGTGTCTTCGTCGGTATCGCTTGCCTGAATGGTGAAGGTAATGGGCTGTCCCACTTGCACGGTCTTGTTGCCGATGGCGGTCAAAACTGGATTGGCGTTGGCTCGCGATGAGCAGGGGTATCCGTTCCATGTGGGGGGGGTGAATCCCGTTGCTCCCTCCCGGAAAAAGATCTGAAAACTTGGATCCGTTTCATAAAAGACTCCTGAACCGAAGCTCGAAGGAGCCGCAGAACCCGCGAAAAAGACGCTTTCGAGTGCTGTGCAGCCTTTGAATGCTTGGTTTTCGATGGTTGCAACAGAAGGTGGGATACGGATTGAACCCAGGGTGGTGCAGTGCGCGAATGCCGCGTAATTAATCGTTTCAATGGTGTCGGGCAATCGGATGGATGATTGCATTCTCAAACCACTGAATGCATTTGGACCAATTGTTTTCAACGACGATGGATACGCCGCAGGAGATTGTTTTCAGCCGGCCATGTGAGTAAGGTCGAAATGGATTTGTCATACAAAACTTCATCTATACTGCTGAAATGATTGTTTTAATCGGCAACCAATATCTCGTATAAATTATCGCAACAGTAAAATGCTGCGGGATCTATTTCGGTCGTGGTACATGGGATGGAAATGGTTGTCAGGCTGTCACAAAATGAAAACGCATCCCATCGAATTGTTTGTATACCCCGTAAGATGAAACCGTCGAGATAGATCTGAAAAGTCACCGATTCCAGGTTATCGCATCCGGCACAGGTTGTATTCTCAATGGTTTGTACATCCCGTGGAATTGCAATATTGTGGAGCCCGGAACATCCAGTGAATGCATAGGTTCCAATAAAGGTGAGGGATTCCGGAAGGGTCACTTCCGCAGTTTTATGAGGTTCTCACGCAAGAACCAAAGGAAGATTTACTGGAAGCATTTCCTCCGTAGCGGAACACGTGAGTGTTCCGGTTCAGGGTGGTCCTGAGGTGATGAGTGGGAATGGAACAAAGACGGAACGCTTACGTGTGCCGCTACCTGAAGAAAAGTGCCCAGGTCGTATCATTCACCGTGTTTATCCCGGTAGCGGAAACTGTGAGCTTTCCGACCCTCGAGTTGCCCAAGCGTCATGCTTATTGAACGACTGGTAGATTTGAGGAGGAAGAGGTTATCTCCCTGAGGCGCTGAGAGCGCCTAGGGAAGAAGGACTGGTGAAGCTTCCCGATCGGGATATGATTGGAAGGGGATGCAGGCGTGAGCAAGGATAGTCAGGCTGCCTAGGTTGGATCGGATGATCGCAAAAGGGGAGGAATGGCTTGAGTTTTGGGGGCATAGCAGGAAGATTGGCTCCGGGTCGTGAAGAGGTTTCTGAAAAGGCTGTTGATGGTTTTGGGAGCGGGATTTGTTCTGCTCTTTCTGGTCGTGCTCACGTTGCCATGGTGGTTAGCCCCGGCAGTGAGTTGGTTTGTCCCGGATGAGGTGCTGAATATTGAAGGATCAGCGGATGGCACAGGACCCGGTTCGGTGGAGTGGGGTCGTGTGACGTTTTCGCAGCCATCGCTTCGGGTCGTAGCGGAGGGAGTGTCGTTTCATGCTCCCTTGCGTTGGGTGAATCTTTTGATCGGGCGGGAGTCGGGTTCGCCATTGTTCCGGGCGGAGCGGGTCGAGGTCACGATTGACGGTGGTCCGGTTGAGGAGGATCAAGCGGATGAATCGCGGGCGGGTCTGGATGGAGTGAACGCTCTGATGGCGGATCTGGACCGGTATTTGGAATTGGCGCGCCGATGGACTCCCTGGTTGGAGATCGGCAGTGTTCAGGTGCATCGCCCATCGGCAAAAGTGCAGGTGAGATCCTTGCTTTGGAAAGATGGCGCGTTGAGTCTGGAAGCGGATGTTGGTGTTCAAGAACGGGAGGCGGAGCATCTGGAATGGAGACTGGCGTCGAGTCCGGGCAGCTTGAACATGCGCATCGGGATACCGGTGCGTGAGATCGCATTTAATTTGGAATGGAGGAACCGCCACGATGGCGGACGGCTGGGGTGGAAGCTGAGCCATCGTCAAAGCGGTTTGGAAGGAAGTGCGGTTTGGAAGGATGGGTGGTTGCCGGACCAGGCCGAGTGGAGGACCGATGACTGGAAGGTCGCGTATGGGGATATCGGTCTCGCATCCGATGGGATGGAGGCTGACGAGGATGCGTTGGTGCTCGATTGGAGCGGGCATTGGAAGGATGGTGCCCATTGGCAGGAGCTTCGTTTGCTTGCGGGTGATGGGAGCTCGTCCGATGCGCTTCGCAGTGGAACGCTTCCCCGCTTGATGGCACGTGCTGAGTTGGAAGGCGATGCGGACCGGATCAGCCTCAGTGATTTTCAGGTGGAAGGAGATGGGTTGCTCGCCCGCGTCCGGGATCGGCTCACGTATGACTGGGAGATGAAACTGCTGAGTGGCTCGGTTGGCGCGGCTCTGGATTTTGACTTGTCACGTTTGGGTGTGGAGGGGCTGACGGGCACGCTCATTGGCGGCATCAACACGGAAGGGCTATCTTTGGATGCCGAAACCCACCCAGTGGTTTCGTTGGAATTGAATGGTGAAAGCCTGCGCTTCCGCGAATACCCGGCGCTTGATTTGAATGTGAAGGCATCGTGGAGTGGCGATTCCATTGTCTTGGAAACATTTCAGGTGACGGCCGGAAGCGGTAGTGTCGCACGCCTGAAGGGAAGCTGGAACTACGGGACGGGAAATTTAAGTGCGTGTGACGTATACCTCGATCTCAAGCGGGAGGATGTCGGTGCCTTTGTGCCGGATGAAGTGCGTTGGACCCGGTTGGAAGGTGGGATTCAGGCGGATGGTCCGGTCAAGGATATCCGGTATGCGGGTGAGTTGAGCGCGGATGGAGTTCAGTATCCCGGAGGTTCAGATGCGGTTGGGATGATGGCTGAATTTGGAGGAAACCTGAGGGAACTCTACACGGCATCTCTGGTATTGATTCATCCCGGTGGTGCCTTGATAGGGCTTGAGGGTGCACTGAACTGGGAAGAGAAAACGGACCTGATGGTGCGTGGGATCGAGTGGCATGCATCGGATGGCAGGGTGCTGCGGTTGTCCGAGCCCTTTGGCGTGGATTTCGGAAGCGACGGCCAGGTTTCGGTTGGGCATATCAAACTTCGGGAAACAGTTGAAGGCGGAGCGCGTGTGGAAGCGCAGTGGGCATCCGGGGATATGTCCTCTGGCGCCTTGGAGGTCGAGAAGTGGAGTCCGTTATTGTGGGTCAATCCGTGGGTATCGGTGCCGTTGGATGCACTGGAAATCGACAGGATGGATGCGGAGGTCTCCCTTGCCGGCGGCGATCTGAGCTTTGCATGGAATGGGGCGATCCAAGCCGGGTTCCGTGGAGCGGATTACCGGATGGGCGGAGGCTTGAAGCTCGGTGAGGATGGGATCCGCGCGGAGTCCGTGGAAGTGTCCGGGCCGGAAGAAATGCGGATCCTGCTCAATGGAGGGATCCCTTATCGTTTGAACATGGGAAAGGGTAGGCGTCTCAGCCGGATCGATCATGGGATGTTTGATCTTATAGTGTCGTGGGACGATGCCGGTGGATGGCTTCGGAATCAGGTGGAGAACTTGCCGGTGCCGGTCGAATCGCTTGCTCTGCGGCTTGAAATCGACGGTCCATCGGATGATCCCGGTGTCGCGTTGGAGGGAAACATGCGGACTCGATCCAGTGCGAATGGGGAAATCAACATTCCTGCATTGGATTGGGCTCTTTCAGCGGAGTGGGACGCATCCGGCGTCAGGGTTCCCTTGCGGATTGATTCCGAAATCGGATCATTTGAAGTAGCGGGGGTTGTGGATCCAGGTGTCGGATTTGTGGATGTGCTGGATGGTAAGCTGGATGGAGTGGATCCCATGCAAATGCCTTTTGAGTTTGAAGTGCCACCGTCTTCACTCTCTCCACTGGCGATGTTGGCCAGCGAAATGATGAGACCCGAAGGCACGATTGAGGCACGGGTCAAGGGCACCGTTCGCGATGGGGTTGAAGGATTTGTGCGGATGGATGGAGCCCACACACGGGCTATCTTCCCATTCGGAGCGATTCGCGACATGAAGAGCGAGTGGCACTTGTCCGGGAAGAAGATCACGCTACGCGAGTTCAGCGGATTCCTCGGGCGTGAGCCGGTGGTGATTTCCGGCGATTTGGATGCATCAGACTGGGAGAATCCAACCGGTGGTTTGACGGTGAAGGGCGAGGGTATTTCGCTGGTTCGGCAGGGAGGGCTGTTGCTGCGTGCGGATCTCGATCTGAAGCTGGGTCGGTCGAAGGCGCTGGATCCGTGGGTCGTAAAAGGCCAGGTGCGTTTGCGTGACGGGTTGTTGCTCATGGATTCGTCAGCGTTACTGGCAGCGCCGGGGGGCGCAACCCGCAGTGCCGCCAGCCGGCCGCCGTATTTTTCGGTATCGGCGTCTCCGTGGAATCAATTCCGGCTTAATATCGATGTGGTGGGCGATCGATTCATGCGATTGCGGACTCCCGCGTTGATCGGCTCGCTATCCATCGATATGAAAATGAAGGGCACGATGGAGAATCCCTTCCTGTCGGGCAGGGCTTTTTTCGATGAAGGCCGGGTATTGTTCCCTTTCGCGGCGTTTGACATCGAATCCGGGGGCGTCGAGCTGCGTTCGGATCAACCCTACGATCCAGTGGTGGATCTGAAAGGGAACAGCCGGCGCCTCGGCTATGATCTCTCGATGGACGTGTCGGGCTATGCCGCAGATCCGGTGGTGCGTTTCACTTCCAATCCGCCTTTAAGTTCCGAGGAAATCCTGCTGATGGTCTTGTCGGGCGATAATCCCAGAGGCGGGATGCGCTCTTCCTCTGCATCGCGGGCGGGCCGTTTGGGTCAGTATTTGGCGCAAGGTTTGTTCGCTTCTCCGGACGGCAGCGAGCACAGCCTGATTTCGCGGTTTGAGATGCAATCCGGGGCAAAGCTTTCGAAGCAGGGAAAGGAAACCCTGGAGATGGAGTTCCGTTTGAATGATCGCTTTCAGATTCTCGGTGAATACGACGAGTATGACTTCTGGAACACCGGAATACGGTTTCGAGTGCTGAGCCATGGCCGTTTTCAAAAACCATCCGAAGAAGGGGAGGAAGAATGAGGAATTACTTTAGGTTCTCCCGATGCCTGGGTGCGGTTTGGATGGCATGTTTTGTGTCGATCGTTGGATTGGATGCCCGCTCATGGAGCGTGGATGGCGCAGGATGGCTGACCGACCGGAAACTATCCCGGGAAGTTCAGGTTCTGTTTGGGCGGGAAACGGCTCTTGCCGGAGCAGATGTCGAGGACATCGCGGTTGTGCTGTTGTCCAGGATCCATGAGTCAGGGTATCTGGATGGAAAGGTGCTTGCGAAAGTCACCACCTCCTCGGGTGAGCGGCTGGAATTGGAATGGCAACGTCCATCGGAGGTTTTTGTCCCCCGTGATGTCGATGTGGCCCGGGTTGATTATGAACTCCAGCCGGGCGTGCGCTTCTTTTACTACGCGTTCGAGGTGAAGGGGTCTTCGATACTCGACTATGAAGGAGTGAAAGGCTTTTTCTTTCGCGATCCGCTTCCGTTTCAGGGGCGTTCGGCCATGGTATTCACCCCCGGGCGATTTGCTCAGGGGCAGGCGCAATTGCTCGCCTGGCTCCAGGAGGCCGGTTACCCGGACGCCAAGGTGGAAGGGGCAGTTCAGGAAATGATCCATGCAAATGGAAGGGTTTCGGTGATGGTTTCCGTTGAGGAAGGGGCTTTGCGGAAGGTCGGAAAGGTCGTATTGGAAGGGTCATTGGTTGCGCCCGAAAAGCTTGAGGAACAGGCGGCTCAGTTTGTTGGACAACCCTTGTCGCGGCACTTGCGACAGGAGTTGGTTCTGAAAATCCGGAACACTCTGTTCGGGCTTGGATATCCTCAGGCACAGGTTCGCTTACTCCAAGGTGGAGGTGCTGAACCGCTTGATGGGGCAATCCGTGTTTCGGTGGATGCCGGAGATCAATATCGCGTGGGGGAAATCCGATTTGTCGGGCATCAATCAAGCAAGGGATCATGGTTGCGCTCCCACCTGACGATCCATCCGGGAGACCTGCTCAACCCGGTGGAGCTCGACCGCACGCGGATGGCATTGTCGGGCAAGGGGCACTTTGCGCGGGTTGAAGTGTCAACCGAGCCATCATCCGACGCGGAGGGCGTGCGCGATCTCGTGTTTGAACTCGAGGAGCGTTTCCCATGGGCACTGGATTTTTTTGTGGGCTGGGGAAGCTACGAGCGGCAGAGGGGAGGATTCGTTCTGGAGAGGCGTCATTTATGGGGCCGGGGGCATCGGGCCTCTTTGAAGGGTGTTGTGTCGACCAAGAGTTCCTACGGTGAACTGAATTATCTGGTGCCGGATTTCTACATCAAGGATCTTTCGCTTTCCGGAGGAGTGAAAGCATTGACGCGGGAGGAGCCGTCGTTTGATCACCGGGAAGCGGGGGTGCAAGCCGGGGTATCGAAGTGGATTCCTGATGCGGCGCTGAATGTGGACCTGTTGTACACATTTCAGGATCTGGAAGTGAGCAACAGCCGATTGGGTGAAAACAGGGAATACGTGGATGACCGCACCACTTCCGGAAGCTTGGAATTGCGCGTGACACGCGACCGGCGGGACAGTCCGGTGAATCCGACGACGGGTTTCCGTTGGTATGCGAATGTGGAATGGGCGTCCGATCTCTTTGGTGGCGAAGCCAAATACCAGCGTTTTGAAGCCGGGGTATCCTGGCATCGGGAGATGGCTTCCGGGTTGCTCATTCATGCGGCGTTGAATCAGGCATCGGTGGTTTCGGTGGATGGAGATGAGGAGATCATCCCCGTGGGCAAGCTGTTGTTCCCCGGGGGCGAAAACTCGATCAGGGGTTACGGTAGGGGTGAGGCATCCTTGCGGGATGTTGAAGGCAAATTTGTCGGATCCCGGGCGAACCTTCTTTTGAATCTTGAGCTTGAACAGCTGCTCACCGACAGCCTATCGGCCGTCGTATTTGTTGATACGCTGGCGGCGTCCCGTCTGGCATCCGATGGGCTGGGAGATGAGACGCTGAGTTCGATCGGGTTGGGTGTTCGCTGGCGGACCTTTATGGGTCCGGTACGTCTGGAATATGGCCACAATCTGAATCGACGGCCCGGAGACCCGAATGGAGCACTGCATTTTGCAATTGGATTTCCATTCTGAGTTGAACGAAGGGTTTGCGGGCGGCGCGAAATTGTGCAAAGTCCTTCGATATGGCTGCAGCGACTGATTGCGAGAATACCTGCCTGACTGGAATATGGGTGGCACCTGACGGAACCGTGCATCAATGCTTTCGCGACCCGGATGGGCAAACCCATCAAAAACAGGCTCAACTGGAGGCCTTTATGTGGGTTTCCGCCGAGGATGTGAAATCACTGGATGGCGAGAGCCACGTTCACTCGCTCAAGGGATCCGGACCATTCAACCGGATGCTCACCACCTCCGATATGGAGCAATTCGGGCAATGGATGCAGCAAGGCAAGGGGCTGCGCCGCATGGAGGTGCTCAAGCCTTATGAAAGTCAGTATTTGCTCAGCCATGGCATGCGGCTTTTCGGGGATTTACGCTTCGACGAACTCAAGCGGTGTCAGTTGGATATTGAGACCGAGATTGGTCCAAACGGGAAATTTCCGAGCTCACAGCGCCAGCGGGTGTTGGCGATTGGCCTCAAGATGGGCGAAAAGGAAGCACTTCTGTCGCTTGATGCCGAGGATGACGCCTCCGAAAAGGCCTTGCTCGAAGCGTTGAACCAGCACCTCGAGGAGTGGGATCCCGATGTGATCGAAGGTCACAACATCTTCAATTTTGACCTCGAATACCTTCGGGTGCGGGCTGGCAAACACAAGGTGCGTTGCGCATGGGGGCGGTTTGGGCAGGAAGCATCGTTTCGCAAAAGCCGCTTGAAGGTGGCCGAGCGTTGGGTGGATTTTCAGCGTTGCGATCTGCCGGGCCGGACGGTCTTTGACACCTATTTGATGGTCCAACTCTACGATCTGACTTCGCGTGACATGACGTCCTATGGACTCAAGGCGGTGGCGAAGCATTTCGGGGTAACCAAGGATCTCGGGCATGACAGGACCTATATCAAAGGCGACCAGATTCACGCCACGTTCAAGACCGACCGGGCGCGTTTCCTGGGATACCTGCGGGACGACTTGCTGGAGACCGAGGGGGTGGCCGCCATTCTGTTACCGACCTATTTTGAGCAGTGCCGGAGTTTTCCCACCTTGCTTCAGGAGGCTAGCCTGAGGGGAACATCCAGTAAGATCGACCTGTTGTTTTTCGAGAAATACTATCAGGCGGGATATGCCTTGCCGGATCCGGTGGAATCGATTGGCGGATTTGAAGGCGGATACACCCAGAGCTTCCGCAGTGGCGTGTTCCGGGATGTTTTCCACTACGACGTGGCCTCGCTCTACCCGAGTCTGCTGATCCGTGCCGGCCGCAATCCTGCGAATGATGACCTCGGGGTGTTCCTTCCGCTGCTGGAAGAGCTTAGAACCTACCGTCTCCGCTACAAGTCATTGGCCAAAAGCGAGAAGGATCCGGCCTTGCGCCGCGAGTATGGAGCGCGGCAGGCGACTTTCAAGATTCTGATCAATTCATTCTACGGTTACCTCGGATTCCAGGGTGCGCGGTTTGGCGATCCGGAGTTGGCCGCGCAGGTGACGTCGGATGGCCGGGCTCTGCTGCAGTCGATTATCGACCGGATGCATGTCCTCGAGGCGGAGCCGCTCGAGGCCGATACCGATGGTATTTACGTGTGTGCGGGAAAGTGGGC
>JAQVLM010000098.1 GCA_028704125.1 Opitutales bacterium | reverse complement strand
GCTTCATCGACCAGCCCACCTTCGACCGCCTATCCGACATGGCCACCCGCATCAACCGCATGCTCTCCGGCCTGATGAAATACCTCCGAACCTCAGACCTAAAAGGAAGCAAATACAAATAACCCCGACCCCCGACCTTAGACCTTGGACCTTGGACCCTCTTCCGACCTTGGACCTTGGACCTTGGACCCTCTTCCGACCTTAGACCTTAGACCTTAGACCTTGGACCTTAGACCCCTTCCGACCATGTCCCGCAAATCACCCGAAAACCTGATCTTTGATTCCATCCGTCTGGAAGGAAACCTCTTCGTCCCTGCGGTGCTCGAAAAGTTGGCCAAGGGCGAACACCCCAGTCAGACGCCGGAAGCCTACCACATCCCCAAAGGCTTGAAGCTTGTGGATGAGTATGGACGCGCCTTCCGCATAGCGCTTGCGCTATGGAAAGGATTTGAGCCCATCACCGGGCGGAGTGACATCGATGCCCGGCGGGCAACGATAGGATTTGTCAAGGAGTTGCTGCGCGACGTATTCGGCTACTCCGGCGTGGAGGAGCTCACCGGCCCGCTGGCCCTCGCTGACCGGGCGTATCCGGTTGCGCTCATGGCCTGTGGGCACATTCCGGTGGTGGTGGCCCCGCACACCAGCGATCTGGACACAGCCATCGAAGCGCTCGGTATCATCGGTTCGGGCAGGCGCAAGATATCGGCCCACCAGCTTGCCCAGCAATTCCTCGATGCCAGCGACGCCTGCCTCTGGGCCATTGTTACCAACGGCAAGACCCTGCGCCTCATCCGCGATGCCGAGACCCTCACGCGCCCGACCTTTCTGGAGTTTGACCTCGAAAAGATCCTGCGCGAGGAACGCTACCCCGACTTTGCCGCCCTCTGGCGCATCTTTCACGCCAGCCGCGCCGGTGCAGCGGCAGAGACCGAAGTATGGGAACGCTGGAAGTCCGAAGGCGAAGCCCAGGGCATGCGGGTGCGGGCCGGCCTGCGCAATGGCGTGACCGAGGCCCTCTCCGCACTTGGCAACGGTTTCCTGCAGCAGCGCGGCAATGAAGCGCTGCGCCAGTCCCTGCTCGACGGCTCGCTCACGGTGGATGCCTATTTCCAGCAACTGCTCCGCCTGGTGTATCGCTGCCTCTTCCTCTTTACCCTCGAGGAGCGCGGCCTGCTCCATGTACCCGACGACAGCGATGCCGCCCTTGCTGCCCGCCATGCTTACCGGGAGGGCTACTCCATGCGACGCCTCAAGGAACGCGCCCTGCGGCGCAGCACACGCGATCCGCACTGCGACCTGTGGCTCGGGCTCCGTATCGTCTTCCGTGCCCTTGCCAGCGGCGAACCACGCCTCGCCCTGCCTGCGCTCGGCGGACTCTTCGCCCCGCAGCAATGCCCCGCGCTCGATGCCGCTTCCCTTGGCAATGCGGCCCTGCTCACCGCCATGCGCCACCTGCGCTGGTCCGTGATCGATGGCAAAACCTCCGTGGTGGACTACCGCAACATGGGCCCCGAAGAGCTCGGCTCCGTGTATGAGAGCCTGCTGGAGCTCGTGCCCACCGTGGACCTCGAAAGCCGCAGCTTCGGTTTCATCGGCATCACCGACGCAGGCTCCACCGATGGCAATGCCCGCAAAACCTCCGGCAGCTACTACACCGACGACTCCCTCGTCCAATCCCTGCTCGACACCGCGCTTGACCCCGTCATCGAAGCCCGCCTGCACGAGCGACCCGACTCCCCCGAGGCCGCCCTGCTTGGCATCAGTGTGATCGACCCCGCCTGTGGCAGCGGCCACTTCCTGCTCGGTGCCGCCCGCCGCCTCGCGGAACAACTCGCCGACATCCGCGCCATCGATGGAGCCGTGCGCCCCGAGGACTACCGCCACGCCCTGCGCGACGTCATCGCGCACTGCATCCACGGTGTGGACCGCAACCCCATGGCCCTGGAGCTTGCCCGCACCGCGCTCTGGATCGAAGGCTTCGAACCCGGTCGCCCGCTCTCCTTCCTCGACCACCACCTCGTCTGTGGCGATGCGCTGCTCGGCATCACCGACTTCGCCCAGCTCGCCGATGGCATCCCCGACGACGCCTTCAAGCCCCTCACCGGCGACGACAAGGACACCTGCAGCACCCTCTCCCGCCTCAACAAAGCCGCCCGCAAGGAGCTCACCCAGCTCAAGAAGGGCAACGAACTCTTCAACCCCGCCGCCTGCGACAACCTCTTCGCCGCACTCCAGGCCCTCGAAGCCATGCCCGAGCAAAGCACGGAGGCCATCGCCGCCAAGGAAGCCGCCTGGCTTAACTTCCTGCGCGAGGCGAAGACCAACGCCATTACCCGCGCCGCCGATACCTGTATCGCCGCCTTCCTCTGCGAAAAATCCGGCCCCGCCGCGCTCGACACCACCCCGACCACCCACACCCTCAACGCGCTGCTCTTCCCCAGCGTCAAGGATCCCCTGCTGGAGCAACGCATCGCCCATGCCACCGCACGCTGCCAGGAAGCCCGCGTGCTGCACTGGCCCATCACCTTCGCCCAGGTCTATGCCAAAGGCGGCTTCGACTGCGTGCTCGGCAACCCACCCTGGGAGCGCATCAAACTGCAGGAGGAGGAGTTCTTCGCCACCCGCAACCCGGCCGTCGCCAATGCGAAAAACAAGGCCGAGCGCGGACGCCTCATCGAAGCACTGCAGCACGGCTCCGAACCTGAGCAGGCCCTGCACCGCGCCTTCTTCTCAGCCCGTCGCGAGGCGGAGGCCATGAGCATCTTTGCCCATGTCAAAGGCGATGCAGGCGGGCGCTTTCCCTATACCGGCGTGGGGGATGTCAACACCTACGCCCTGTTCTCCGAGACGATTGCGCAGTTGGTCAGCCCGCGCGGCACGGCGGGCTTCATCGTGCCCACCGGCATTGCCACCGACGACAGCACCAAGGCCTTTTTCGGGCAGCTCGCGCAGAGCGGCAAGCTCGCCAGCCTCTACGACTTTGAAAATCGGGAAAACCTGTTTCCCGACGTGGACAACCGCATGAAATTCTGCCTCCTCACCCTCGGGCAGGCGGAAGCAGCGGAGTTTGCGTTTTTCCTCACGCAGGTGCCGCAGTTGCGCGATGCCCGCCGCCGCTTCAGCCTCAGTGCGGAGGACTTCCGCCTGATCAACCCGAACACGCTCACCTGCCCAGTCTTCCGGTCGAACGCCGATGCGGAGCTGACCAAGAAGATCTACCGCCGCGTGCCGGTGCTCATCGAAGAGGAGCGGGGCGACTCACCCGGGAAGAACCCATGGGGTATTTCGTTTGCGCGACTCTTCGACATGTCCAACGACAGTCACCTCTTCCACGGCGAGGGTGGGGATGGGCGGCTGCCGCTCTATGAGGCGAAGATGATGCACCAGTTCGACCACCGCTGGGCAACCTACGCCTGGAGTGCGGAGAAGCAGGCGCTCGACTCCGGCGATGTGACCCTCGGGCAGAAGCAGCGGCCCGACTACGAAGTGCAGCCACGCTACTGGGTGGACGAAGCGCAGGTGCTCGCCCGCATCGCCGATGCGCCCACCGCGCTGCGCAAGGCCTGGGCCGCAGGGGATATGCATGGCCTGCTGCTCCCGCTCGCGCACTGGGTGGAAGCCAGCCTGCCCGAAGACCCGCTCGCCGCCCTGCAAAGCCCCGACACCCGCACCCACCCGCTCTGGAGAAGCGGCGGACTCTTCGAGACCCTCACGGCCCGCAGCGGCGACTGGCGCGAGGCCCGCCTGCTCAAAGACGCCCAAGCCGCCACCCCCCTCAGCGAAGCCGAACTGCAACAACTGCAGGACGCCCCCGACCTCCCCTCCGCCGTTTACACCCTGCTCGACCAACGCAGCCCCCGCTGGCTCATGGGCTGGAGAAGAAACGCCAGATCCAATGATGAGCGAACTCTGATTTCTTCCGTGATTCCCCGGACTGCGGTTGGAGATAGCTTGTTTTTATATTTCTCCAAAGCAAAACCTTCATTGGTCGCAGCATTGATGGGAAATCTAAACTCAATGGTGTGCGATATGATCGTTAGGCAGAAGGTCGGTGGCGTGAACATGAGTTTCTATTTGTTCACTCAATTCCCGATCCTCCCGCCGGACGCCTACAGCCAGGCGGACCTCGACTTCATTGTCCCGCGTGTGCTGGAGCTCACCTACACCTCCCATTCCCTGCGGGGCTGGGCAGCGGACCTCGGCCACGACGGCCCGCCCTTCCCCTTCGACCCCGACCGCCGGGCACACTTGCGCGCGGAGCTCGATGCGCACTACGCCCGCCTCTATGGCCTCACCCGCGAGGAGCTGCGCTACATCCTCGACCCCGCCGACACCCACGGCCCCGACTACCCCAGCGAAACCTTCCGCGGCCTCAAAAACAACGACCTCCGCCTCCACGGCCACTTCCGCACCCAATCCCTCGTCCTCCAAGCCTGGGACAACCCCCGACCCTAGACCTTAGACCTTAGACCTTGGACCTTAGACCCCAGACCCTCTTCCAACCTTGGACCTTGGACCTTGGACCCTCTTCCGACCTTAGACCTTAGACCTTAGACCTTGGACCTTGGACCTTAGACCTTGGACCTTAGACCTTGGACCTTAGACCCTCTTCCGACCTTCTTTCCTCGACAAATGCTTCTAAGGCAGTAGACTGAGGAAATTTGCGGAAGTCCGCAGCATCTTGGTTCATCAACCCATGAAACAACTCACCAACATCCACCTCGAAGGGTTTCGCTCGATCGCACACGCAGATGTGCCGTTGTGTAGTCTGAACGTCCTGATCGGGGCCAATGGTGCGGGCAAGTCCAACCTGATCGATGCGTTCCGCATGCTCAACTACGCACTGACGCGAGGCTTTCAGGATCCCTACCTGGTGGAGCGTGGGCCTGCATCGGCCATTCTCCATTTCGGCCCCAAGACAACGGGAGTTATTCGCGGAGAGCTTACTTTTGCCTCCGACACCGGCACCAACTACTACCGCTTCACCCTCGCCGACAGCGTTGGAGACCGGCTGACATTCACCAAGGAGGAAGTTCAGTTCCACCGCGCAGGTGCGCAAAAACCAGGCAAACCGGTTTCCTTGATCCAAAACCCAAGCGACAACAGCGGGCTTTCGGAACTGTGGGCGGAGAACGACCCCACTGCGAGGTTCACCAAAAACTTTCTTCAACGTTGCCGGGTATACCAGTTTCACGATACCAGTGCGGAGTCGCACTTCCGTGACTACACGCCTGTGGATCAGAATCGTCACCTGTTTGCCGACGGTGGCAATCTTTCGGCATTGCTGCTCGACCTGAAGAACAATGATCCCGAGGATTACCTTACCATTGTTCGCACCCTGCGCGTGGTGCTTCCATGGTTTGACGACTTTGTTCTGGAGGCTGAAGGCAAGCGGGGAGTTTTGCTCCGCTGGCGCACGGCAAGCCGCGGGGGCCATGATTTCGGCCCCAGCCAGCTCTCAGATGGATCACTGCGGATCATGGCTCTGGTGACCCTGCTCAGCTTGCCGGTGGATCGCATGCCGGACGTGATCCTGCTTGATGAACCGGAGCTGGGTCTGCACCCGGCAGCGGAATCCGTCATCGCCGGGTTGATCAAGCAGGCATCCCGCATGTGTCAGGTGATCCTTTCCACCCAATCCGCCACCTTTGTGGACCAGTTCAGCGCCGACGACATCATCGTGGTGGAGTGCGAGGAGGGAAAGAGCCGTTTCAGCCGGCTATCCGCTCAGGAACTCAGCCAGTGGTTCGAGCGATACACCCTGAGCCAGCTCTGGAGCAAGAACCTGATAGGAGGAAGGCCGTGAGCAAACGTCTCCTGATCTATTGCGAAGGCCAGACCGAGGAGATGGTGGTCGAGCGGCTGATCCGCAATCACCTCAGCATGTACGGAGTCAAGGTGGAACGCCCTGTGCTCGCAGCGACCTCAATGAATCCTGCCGGTCAGCGTGGAGGTTTTGTGAATTGGGAGGCGATCCGGTTTGACCTGATTGGTTTGATGCAAATCGATCGGGACCCGAACCTCAGGGTCACCACCTTGCTGGATGCGTATGCGATGCCTCAAGCCGTGCTGGCTCTGGCGGGCTTCACTGCACCTGTGTCCGAGGTTAAGGACATCGAAAAGGTGGAACGGGCAATTGAACAGGAGTTGAAGGATCCGCGCTTCACGGCATACCTGCAACGGCATGAACTCGAAGCCTTGTTGTTGGCCGATTGTGATGCGCTCGCACGTGTTTTTCACCGGCACCAATCGGGACTCGCGCAACTCCGGGATGCAATCGCCGGTTTCGGGAACACGGAGGATATCAACCATGGGGCTACCACGCATCCTTCTGCCAGGCTTGCGGATGCGGTGGAGGGGTATGAGTATCTGAAAGCTTCCAACGCGTATTTTGTGCTGGCTGAGGCCGGATTTGAGGTAGTCAGGAGAAAATGCCCGCGCTTTGATGCCTGGATGACCCATTGGGAACAATGGGGCGTGCAGCGGTGATGTTCACAAGGTCCGATTCTCTCGCACAGGACAGTATAGAAGGCACAATCGGTTCCACCCCACCCCGATATGAACTCATTCCAGCGCAGTCTCATAGAAAAAGCCGGTTACGACAACGGATGGGAATGCGCGAAAACGGACGCTGACGGATACGTGGAGCTGGCGTCGGCTCTACACGGTGCAGGCGTCCGGATCGGCATGTGCGCAACGGGTGAGGTCGAGCTCGAGTTCCGGTCGCCGGAACTACTCGAGGAGCTACTCCGTTCGGGCGGGGCTTGGGTGAAACGGGAACAAATGATCGTGGTGGACGAGCCCACCCTGCCGGATGTGCTGCGACTCGCTGCCCGCTTGGCACGCGCACTGCCGGACCGCCCCCTCCGGAAGTATCGGGAGGCATGCGAACTCGAGTTGGGGCGTGGCGAATACACCCTCGAATCGTTTTCCACCGAAGCCGAGGCGATCGTGCGGCGCCGTGTGGGACAACAGATTTACCGCGCAAGCCTCATGGACTACTGGGACGGCCGCTGCGCCGTAACCGGTATCGCTCTGCCCGAGCTCCTGCGCGCCAGCCACTCCAAGGACTGGGCCCACTGCGCAAGCGATGCCGAGCGCCTCAATGTCTTCAACGGTTTCCTTCTTGCCGCCCATCTGGATGCCCTCTACGACCGGAAACTCATGACCTTCGACGATGCCGGAAACGCACTCTACTCCCCTCGCATCGACCCACATACCCGCGCACAACTCGGCCTCAATGAACCCCTCCGCCTGAGCAAAATCGATCCGCGCCACCTGCCCTTCCTGCATTGGCACCGCTTTGTCTTCGAAAACGCCCCGGAGGCATAACACGCCGGACCCCCCCCAGACGCAGCATTTCATCTGCTTTGCTCCTTCGAGCGCTTTGCGTGAGCAACCGTTTATCCCCGCTTAATGGATCCCACAGTTGCGGGAGCATCCCTGCTCGCGCCCTCTTCTTCCATGCCCGCTTCGTGGCATTTCCTCCAAACGCCCTCTTCCGGAGTGGGTGGCTTCAGCCATCCTCTATATCCACGCACTAGCAGCAGTCCAAGCGCCCACGGCGGATGAGCGGGGACGCTCATCCCTACCCGCAACAGGCATCCCCACAAGGTAGGGCGAACCGTCCCCGGTGAGCCGCCCTCTTCCATTCTTTTCCCACGCTTGCAGCGAATCCCCCCACAAGGTAGGGCGAACTGTCCCCGGTGAGCCGCCGCTCCTCCCAATCCATCTCCCCGTCGTGCTCTATGTGCTCTTTTGCGGCTAACCTTTTCTCACCATAGTAGCGGGAGCATCCCTTCTCCCCTCCCCGTTTTCGCGGGTTTCGTCACAGCAGAAAAACTAATCCAGTTTTCTATTGGGGCGGATGATCCGGGAACTGATGCGTCAAAGGGAGATCACAACTTGTGGGAAGTGAGAAACTCCACCGGAGTCATGACAGGAAGAGTCGACATCCGGAAATCCCGGATGTTGCGGGTCACGATCACGTGGGCTCCCTGATTCACGGCCACAAAATACTGTATTCCGTCCTCGAGATCCTCAAAACCCGATGCCAACGCCTGCTCCAGTTCACGGTCGCCGAACGGACATACACGGAGCAAAAGCCTCAGTTTTGCGATCACTTCCCTCGACGTTGTAACGCCCGCATGCCGTGAGAAGACATAGTGGCAATTGGCCACCACCAGGGATGATGTTAGCCCATCGATCTGTCCCCTCTCACTCAAGTTCATTACAGCGGATGCTGATTCAACGAACCCACGGCGCCCCATCACACAATCCAGAATGACATCACTGTCGAGAAAGACCCGCATTACTCAAAACGGGATAGCTTTGCTTCTTCGATAAGCTGTTTGGACGACTTTTCTTCCGCGTCCGGATCCGCGATCCGGATGCTACCGATCAGCTCCGAAGTCAACTGCCCAAGTGGAAAAGGCACCCGCTCATCCAAATCATCGGAAGCAGAAACCAGTGCCAAGTATTGCTCAACCATCTTTGACACCGACTTATTGTGTCGCCGGGCGTATTGCTTGGCTGTGCGGATCACTTGCGGTTCAATTACCAATGTCAATTTAGTACCCATTGCCCCAATGAAACCTCCTTCACGTAAAGATTCACGCAAATTCGCACGTGTCAAGTCTCGCATGGATTTCATCCCCCGCTCCTGTGAAGAAAGTAACAGTCCATCCCCCGTGCTTGCAGCGGATCCCGCCCCAAGGCAGGGCGAACTGTCCCCAGTGAGCCGCCTCTTCTCCCCTTTCGTGCTTTCGGTGACTTTCGTGGTTCATCCCCTTCCTTCTTCGTGCTTTGTGGTAAAGAAAAACAAAGAGCTCCATTCACCACGAAGAAAC
>JAQVLM010000097.1 GCA_028704125.1 Opitutales bacterium | reverse complement strand
ACCGTTTCGGACAACAACACGATTTCCATTCGCAAACAGGGAAAACCAGGATCCTCCGCCGGTTGTGCGCGGAGGTTTGTCGAATCCGGTATTACAGGGGTTCCGCTGGAGACCATGGACGAGGGGATCCGGAGGCGCATGCTTGCGAAACACGGGAGCGGAAAGAAAGCTGAAGGATGATCGCCTTTGACACCAACCACCTCGTTAGGCATCTCCTGCAGGACGATGAAAAGCAGTGTGGAGAGGTGGCTTCGCTCATCGCGGGGGAATCGCAACGGGACACCGCTATTCTGATCCTCAATATGGTGATACTCGAAACAAACTGGGTATTGGAAAGCGTTTTTGGGGTCTCCCGGAGTGGTTGGGCAGAAATCGTGGAGTGTCTGCTGGCAGATGCGAGCTTCTGCTTTGAGGATCCAGAGAGGATTCGCCTCGCTGTCCGGATGTTCCGCAAGGGAAAAGCGGACTTCAGCGACTACCTGATCCTTGCGAAAGCAAAAGCCGAAGGCTGCCAACTCAAAACCTTCGACAAGAACCTTCTTCCCGACACTCAGGCGGGCAGTATTCAGTAACAGGGCCCCCTGATCTCAGATCGAGGAACACAAATTGGGCGTTAGAACGGCCACAGATTTCAGTGTCGAGCATGTATCCCTCCTATGCCCAACGCCAAGTCGAGGGACATATGTCTGGAGAGAGAAATCTGAACCACGAAATACGCGAAAGGCACGAAGGGGAGCGAAGATTTCATCCACTGATAAAGATGATGAACACTGCTATGGCGTATGTTGGAGAGCTTCCCATCAGTGTCTATCAGTGTTCATCAGTGGTTCGATCCCGTCTCCTATTCCAAAGGGGATGGCGGGGCCGCAAGAAGGAAGCCATCCAGCGAAGCGATGGATTGTGAAGAGAATAGATTTCTTTAACACCGCCCTAACGGGCTATACGCCCTTCGCCTACGGCTCAGCGCACATATGCCCCTCGACTACGCTCGGGGCAACATACTCAAAAGAGATGATCTGTAGTTTTGCGGGAGCAAAACGTATGTGGCCCGAAGGGCTTATAGCGAAGCGATGTTAGAATGAGTCTTTTAGCACCGTTCGCCATCTCATAGAACCGAAACAAGGCGCGCGCAGGGATGCTCCCGCTACTCTGAGTCGGATTCCCTACCGACAGCTCCAATGCTTATGACGATGGATCATGCGTAGAAACGCACGCCCTGTCTGGGAGCAGGACTCAGATCACGCCACTCCGTCCAATCCCAACAGGTCCCATCGTTCCAAATAACAGTTATCGGGGTCACTGAAGTTGCGAACTGGATTGTCGACGTGTTTTCGTCCGTCACGCCCGGGTCTTTCAAGCCATTCGGTGTGCGAATTGCGAAGGTAACTGGCGACATCCGAACTCGGAACGATGTGAAAAACGGGTCGGTCCAACAATCCACCCAATGCAATAAAGACATAGAAATGATTGGTGGAAACGAAGTCTTCGCTTTTTTCGCTCAGTATCCATTTTTTGGATGATACCTGACTGGTTTTGCACTGAATGGTAATCGAACGGGTTGCGTCAGCGTTTGTGGCAAGGATATCAACACCCCTTGTATTACGCAGTGAAATGGACGCTATGTAGCCGCGACGGGATAGCTCTGCCGCAACATAGTATTCACCGGCAACACCCGCAATCGGAGATGGAATCTTCATGTTGACAGCCGAAACTAGACTTATCCTCAGGGGGCGAAGCGGAAGAGGATCACGTCGCCGTCTTTGACGAGGTATTCCTTGCCTTCGAGGCGGTATTTGCCGGCTTCACGGGCGGCCGCGACGGAACCAGCGGCCATGAGGTCATCGTAGGAGACCACTTCAGCCTTGATAAAACCCTTTTCAAAATCGGTATGGATCACGCCGGCGCACTGGGGAGCCTTCATGCCACGGACAAAGGTCCATGCCCGGACTTCCTTCTCACCGGCGGTCAGATAGGAAGCGAGGCCGAGCAGGTGGTAGGTGCCGCGGATGAGGCTGTTGACACCGGAGTCGGAAACTCCGAGATCCGCCAGATACGCTATGGCTTCCTCCGGACTGAAATCGATCAACTCGGATTCGAGACGGGCGGAGATCACACACGCTTCCGCTCTGCGGCGATGCAGCGCGGCCTCTTTGACTTCACGGACCATCGCATTGGCATCGGGATCCGCGAGGTCCGACTCCGCCACGTTGCAGGCAAATAGCATGGGCTTGAAGCTGAGCAACTGCAGGGCCTTCAAGAGCTCCTTATCGTCATCTTCGAATTCCATCACATTTGCCGGTCGACCGCTGTTGAGTTCAGGAAGAATCCGGTCAATCAGAGCAACTGTGGCCACCGCGATTTTGTCACCACTGCGAGCCTTCTTGACGAGTTTGTCCTTTTGGCGCTCGAGCGAATCAATATCCGCGAGAATGAGCTCGGTCTCGATGATCTCAATGTCACGAAGCGGCGACACGGAGCCCGCGGAGTGGATGATATCATCATCCTCAAAACAGCGCACCACATGAACAATCGCATCGACCTCCCGGATGTTGGCGAGAAACTTGTTGCCAAGGCCTTCGCCTTTGCTCGCACCGGCGACCAGGCCCGCGATGTCCACCACTTCGACTGCGGCGGGGATGATGACCTGCGTCTTCACCAATTTGGCAAGCGGCTCCAAACGATCATCCGGAACCTGAACCACACCCACGTTGGGATCAATGGTACAAAACGGATAGTTCTGCGCGTCCGCTTTGCGGCTCCGCGTGAGCGCATTGAAGAGGGTGCTTTTCCCTACGTTGGGAAGACCTACGATACCTGCCTGCAACATATGCCACTGATCTTACGTCTACTTTGCGCCAAACCTGCAAGGTATTTTGTCAGGATTCAAGCAGTAGCGTCGAATCCAATGGACAGAACAGGCGGGACCAGTCGATTCACCGAACGCGATTGTTGTCCCGATTGAAGCGGGAACATCACGGAAAATTGCGCCACATCATGGATTCCACCGGATGCGGGCACCGCTCGTTGTATTTGGCGGACTTCTTCAAGCGGTAGGGGACTTCGACTTCGCCGGAGATCTCAAAATAGATCAGCTGCGCGATCGGCATGCCGGCATAGACCCGCACCGGTTGATGCACCGAAATTTCCAGTGTCCAGTAGTTGCAGAATCCCACGTCTCCCTTGCCTGCAGTCGCATGGATGTCGATCCCGAGGCGCCCCACGCTGCTCTTCCCTTCGAGAAAGGGCACGGTCTTGTGCGTCTCGGTGTATTCCTGCGTTACCCCGAGATAAGTCCGGCCCGGGCGCAATACAAAACCCTCCACCGGATCGATCATGATATGATCCACCTGGTTGTGCTTCTTTGCATCCAGGATCTCATCCCGGTAGATGGCAAGCTCAGCGCCAAGGTGAACATCATAGCTGTTCGCGCCCAAATTCTTGTCGTCAAATGGTTCGATCACGATCGAACCGTCACGAATCGATTCCCGGATTTTCTGGTCGGTGAGGATCATAGCAGCAATGAAACCCTTTGATAGCCTCCCGGCATGGGCGAATCAATCCAAATACCTTCAAATTGTGCCCGTTCCCGAAGCCCAGCTAAAACCTTGGCAAAGCAAAGCGGATGTGTTATCGCGACAATTCAACACACTGGGGACACGCTCCGGTTGTTTCATCTTCTGAATCCGATCCATGTTAAATTTTCTCAGACCCGATGGTCGCAAACACGACGAATTGCGCCCCATTTCCTTCGAAGCGGGAATCGCACCTTACGCCACCGGCTCGGTGCTGGTCAGTTTCGGGCAGACCAAGGTGATCTGCGCCGCAACGATTGAAAACAAGGTGCCCCGCTGGATGCAGGCTCAGGGCGTCAAGGGTGGCTGGTTAACCGCGGAGTATTCGATGCTGCCCTACAGCACGCTGGAGCGCAAGGATCGCGATATCTCCAGAGGAAAGCAGGACGGGCGCGGGATTGAAATTCAGCGCCTGATTGGACGTTCCCTCCGTGCGGTTCTGGACCTCAGCAAGCTGAAGGATCGCACCCTCTGGATCGACTGTGATGTCCTCCAGGCAGATGGTGGCACCCGCACCGCCTCGATCACCGGCGCCTATGTCGCCGCAAAAATGGCCGTGGACCGCCTGATCCGGGACAATGTCCTCACCGAAAACCCGTTTGTTGATTCGGTCGCGGCAGTGAGTGTCGGCGTGTTCTTCGATGAGGAGGTGCTGGACCTGAACTACCAGGAAGACAAAGACGCCAGCGTGGACGCCAACATCGTCATGACCGGATCCGGGAAATTCGTGGAGGTCCAGAGTAGCGGAGAGGAAGCAACCTTTGATGACAATCAGCTCCAGAATCTGCTCAAGCTCGCCCGCAAGGGAATCAACGAGCTCACCGCCCTCCAGCAGAAAGCGATCGAGGGTAAGTAGGATTCAGGTTTGGGTGGATCGGTCGTTCGTGGTTCCGGAAAAAGAGTTTTCAACCACGAAAGGAGCGCCTTCCGGGAGAGACGCCTGACTATCGGACATAGCGTTTGACAGTGGCTTTTGGATGCGATCCGAAGTTTATGAGTAAAGCCAGCTTCAATCCAGTAGCCTTCAGGTAGTTGATCGCCTGCGCTTCGTGCTCAGGAGCAAGATCTTTGACCGCTTTGATCTCCAATATGATCTTGTCAAAACAAACGAAGTCAGGCCTGAAAACATGATGGATTAGATCGTTCTTATAGTACAGCTCAATGGTCGGTTCGGACTTGAACGGAATACCCTGCAGATCGAACTCTTTCTGCAGGCATTCGTGATATACTGCCTCGAGAAATCCACAACCTAACTCCCGATAGACTTCGAATACAGCCCCTTGAATCCGAAAGCTCTCGTCCTTTAGAATGATATCCGACATATCGCATACAACACACACATACCGTATTTTGTCGATTCGATAATACAAACATGTAATGTTTCGATTCTTCCCTTTTCGTGTCTTTAGTGTCGTTCGTTGTCCCGGAAAAAAGAGTTTTCAACCACGAAAGGCACGAAACACACGAAAGGAGAGCTTGGCTATTACTCGATCTTCTTTCCCTTTTTGGGTTCTCGTGCTTATGCGAGAGAAATCCCTCTATGCTTACCTCCCATGGCCGATGGGACTCGCTGACGCCTCGCGTCTGCGAGTTGGGGACCCAACCTATCACTCCCTGATAGAACTAACATTCCAACAAGGGTTCACGGGTTCATCGGCAGCCTATGGGTTCCCATTTGTATCCTCGATAGGAAAACAATCTATTCCTCTTGCCCAGAATCGAGAAGTGGACATCATTCATTCCCACTCAGTTCCTCTACCGAGAATTGAATCTTCCAGCTTGCTTTCAACCCATCCATGACTGTTGGCATGAAGCGGTTACTGACATCGATAATTCTCTTGTTCTGCATGAGCATTCTGAATGCGGAAACAAAGGTAGTCGATTTTGAGAGAGACAATATGATCTCGACAATGATGGTATTGGACGGTGGGTCTTGCGCCTATGGCTTCATCGTTTCAATAGGCGGAATCGAAATGACGGAGTATCTATTCCTGGACAACGCCTACGTCCCGGTTGAGTGGGATCACGAAACCAAACCTGTGCGGTTCGAGAACAAAAAAGACGGCTTGCTTTACTGGAGTTCAGACAACTTCGTCAGCCGGACACCGCTTGACGTCGACAGTCCTCTCGGAACCGACCTTAAAAACGTTCTGCGAGAGTGGTTTACGGAAAACGGTTACGAAAACGACATCAAAAAGTTCAATTCGGACTATCCAGATCTATGGCGCATAATGAAGCTGCTTAAGGTTCCCGAAGCATACAGCCATCCGCAAATACAATTGGGGAGTATCGCGAACGAATCTGGACGGCGATTTTCACCGTTCGGGACGACAAGATAAGGATAATTTCGGTAAGGAGAGCGAGAGATGGAGAAGCCAAAGGATACTATCACAGCTGAAGAACTCGATAAGAATTTCGATGATGGCGAAGATATTTCCGAATACCTTGATTGGAGTAAGGCCGTTCGCCCGAATCTGGATCAAAAAAGAGTCAATTTGGATCTGCCGATCTGGATGATCGATCGCTTGGACGTCGAGGCAAAAAGGATCGGAGTGACCCGCCAGTCAATCATGAAAGTCTGGCTCTCAGAGCGGATTAAAGTGGAAACGGGCGCTTAGGGTCACTTCATAACCCAGGCATCTGAAGCCGCACCTCCGCCACTCATCAGTGTTCTGAGCTCTCTGGCGAGGTAGGGACTTCGGGATCCGGATTCCACGTGGGATCGAGACAGAGGCGCAGGCCGGTCCATGCCATGCTGGCCAAGCCAAAGCCAAGGCCGACCACGACACCCGCATCGATGATCCCGCGCCAGGGTTGGTCGAGTTTCCGCACCAATATCACGAGCAGGATGATCCCGAAAGTGAGCGCGTAGGAGGCGATTTTGCGCTTTCGGGGCGCATAAAAATACCCAACACAAAAGAATGGGGCCAGTAGCACGCGCAGAATGGTCGGGTTGGACCGCAGGAATCTGGCACGGGCTGCAAAACGTGGCGCCAGTTTCAGGTAGAAGCCCTTCCAACCCTCTGCGTAGAGCATTCCAAGCAGCGTCACAGCGAGAACCATCCATTCGAATGGGCGCCAATCGTACGTCCGGAGGGGTTGGACATAACCCCAAATTCTTACGATCGCCGCCCCGATTAGTCCAAAAAACCCAACATAGGCCCATGCTACGGCAAGATATCCGATCCACCCACCCTTTGTATTCCGCGCCATCACACCAATCGCATCGTTCAAGCTGGCGAATCCTCGATTTCGGTCTGTTTTGACCGTGGACTGAGTCCAAGGTAGTTCATCAACCAGATTCGCTTCCAGATCTCGTAACGGGCCTCACCGGTGAATTTACCGAACTCACTGCGGTAAGCCCTCGGATTCAGGTATCCGGCCTTTTCGTTGAGCCTTTCCATGATCCTCTGGGATTCCTCCATATCCTCGAGCGGATCTGAATCGAAGGGGATCAGGCTCCACCCTCTCTCCTGAATTGTTTTTGTGTGGATGTTGTGAAGCTTCGCGATACTCCGGACCAAAGGCTTCCGGGTGAGCCACCATTGCATCGGATAGACTCCTCCAAAGGCAATCGAGAGGTTGTCGGTTACGACCCGCTCTCCGGAAGCCGTCTGTGACACAAACGCGATCTGATCCACAAAGTGCCCGTTTTCATTCGGCCTGAGGTAGACATTGACCCGACAGCATTTTTTCTCGTCCTCAAACACACCGACGCCTTCGATTGGCATACCATCGTAAAACGCTTTGTAGAATCCGACTTCCGAAAACGAAAAGTCCCGAAGCCACTGGCGGATTTCAAAAAAGCGTGGCGTTATGGGCCATTCGGCTTCTTCCTGCACCACATACCTTGGAAATAACGGCCATTCATTCCGGCTCCATGCGTTGACAAAAAACCAGTTCCGGACCGTTTCGAAGAAACCCCAGGCAAGGAACCCAACCGCAAATAACCGCAGAATGCCCATTCCATCGCTGGATAACGCAAATGCGCCGGTGGCGAATGCCCATCCCGCGAGAAACCAGCGAATCCAGCGCAAACCGATACCCTTACCCGGAGACGGGTCTATCAAATACCAGCGCTTCGATGCAAAGAAAGCAAAACCCAATATCAGCAGGGCCGCCCAAGGCACCCATGCCGATAGATCAACGTCCAGTCCTGTTCCCATGTAGGATAATGGATCCCATCTGGGATCAGAGCCTCAATGGCATGATCACGCAAATGAACTGGTCCATGGTTTTGAATACCCCGGGGCTCAGCTCATCCTTGAATTCAAAGAATACCTCATCGCTGGTGAGCGCTTTCAACGGCTCCATCATGAAGCGTGGATTGAATGCCACCTGAACCTCAGGACCATCGTAAGCGATTGCCATTGACTCATGGGATTCGCCAAACTCCTGACTCTCACCCGAAATTTCGAGAAGGTTTTCAGTGATCCGGAGTTTCACTTGGAACTGCTTCTCACTCACCACAAGCGCCGCACGGTTGACGCACTCCAACAGCATACCGCGCTCGAGCTTAACCCGATGCTCGGCCTGTTTCGGAATCACCTGCTGATAATCCGGATACTTCCCTTCAACAATCTTGGTCACCAGGTAGATTCCCTTGACCATTCCCTGCTCTTCACCGCTCTGTCCGGTTTCCACCTCAAAAGCGGCCTGACGATCGTTGAAAAGGATCCTTACCGATCCATCGTAACTCAGCAAACGTTCAAGCTCAGCTACCGTCTTTGCAGGAAGAATCAACGAACCCGACTGGTCATTCTCAGAGTCGAGTTGCGCTGTCGATACCGCAAGCCTGCGTCCATCTGTGGCAGCCAACTTGATGGTATTGCTCTGAAATACGAAAAACACACCATTGAGCACATGCCGGTTTTCGTCGCTCGATTGAGCATACGAAACGCTGCGCAGCATGTTGGACAACATGTCCTGCTTAAGCGTGAACGCAAACTGGTCATCAAACACCGGCAGTGACGGGAACTCTTCCCGCCCGATTCCAACCATGCGGAAAGTCGATCCACCGGAAGTGATCTTGGTCACATGATTGAGGGATGTCTCAATGTTGACTTCGATGTTGGGCAGTTCGCGAACAATCGATGCCAGTTTCCGGACCGGAAGCGTGATCGAACCCGGCTCCAGAATCTCGGCCTTGATTGTGCAACGCATCCCGAGATCGAGGTTGGTGGTGATCAGCGATACCTCACCATCCGACGCATCAATGAGAACATTCTTCAGGATAGGCATGGTCTGGCGGCTTCCCACCAGGTTCATGACCTGTTGCAATCCGTTCGAAAGATGGTCCC
>JAQVLM010000096.1 GCA_028704125.1 Opitutales bacterium | reverse complement strand
GTAGGACGACTGCAACCCGATCTGGGGCCGGAACGCCGATTTCGACTGCTCCAGCAATGCCTCCGATGCCGCTACTTGCTCAGCGGCAATCCGGACATCCGGGTTGTTGGCCAGAGCCATCTCGATCGCCTGTGGCAGGTCAAGTGGCACAGAGGCAAAGCCGGGCAAGGATATGGCAAAAACAGAGAGGATGGTGATCAGGCGCATCATGGCAGGACAGATGAGGTAAGCATTCCGGAAACCGGAAATATGTTTTGAGAAAGGAATAATGGAAGTTAAGAGGAAGAAGCCTCACGGTCAAACGTACATCCACCCTTCATCCCCATCTTTCGCATCACGATGGAGGGCAGACAAAAACCCGTGAAGGCCGACTGGATCATATTGACCCCGGCAAAGGCGGTCAACCAAAGCCAGTAGGGACTCACAAAGTGAGCCAGCAGTAGGCTGATCAGGATCACGGAACCGGCGAAGAGCATAATGGCGCGTTCGATATTCATAGGATTGTATTTTGACTTGGTTGAAAATTGAATTAGACTGTTGATTACTTTATTATTTTAGCATCTTCTAATGTATTGAGAGAAAACAACGCCATGTCAAGCCACGTATTTCAAAAATCTTCATCCGACACCGATCCGGACAAAAAAGGGATCACACGGGCTGCCCAGACCCTGAGCGCGATCAGCAACCCCCAGCGGCTCCAGATCCTGTGTCATCTGGTCAACGACAAAGAACTGTCGGTCACCGAACTGCTCCAGCGCCTACCCTTGAGCCAGTCGGCTCTTTCCCAACATCTGGCCCGGTTGCGTCTGGTGGGGCTTGTGGAGACCCGCAAAGACAAACAAACCGTTTACTACAGCATCGCGCAGGACGATGTGCAACGCATCATCGCCCTGCTCCACGATCTCTACTGCGGCACCTGACCCTCAGCCATCGGCATCCGTTGAGGCATTGGCCATGGATCTAGCCTTGTCCCGCATCCAATCCAACATCAGGCCCTTGATGTAAGGATGCTCCTCATAGCTCGCAAGCATTCTGGCCCGCATGTTACTGTCGGGGGTAGAGTCTCTCAGCTTTTCCTCGCCTTCGGAGATCACCGCTCCACTCGCGTCCAGGATCCGGTATGAGAAGTGAATCCGTGCGGGGTGGATTTGCTTGATCACCCGGATCTTGTCCATATCGGGCACTGGATAGATCATTCCGGCAAGATCCACCTCCGTGACTGCCATCTCAACAAACACGGTTTCGGGAAAGATCCTGGCGGCCTCACTCACGAAATATTTCTCCAGGCTCTTCAGCACGCGAGCCCGGCCCGACTCACTGTTGTAAGCGTCCTGAGATGCATCCCGGAATTTCTTCGGCTCGACCCATTCCACGGTCAAGTTACCGGCATTCGCTATTCCGCAAGCCACCATCGCAGCCATCCAAATTGTGATCTTATTCATCGTTCGCCTCCTGTCTATTTAACTATACGGTTTGCACATGAATACGCCAGCCAACGATGCAAAGATTCACATCATCCATTTGGCACCACCAAATCCATTTCTGAGGTGTACATGAATAAACCCCGGATCGGGAAGATCCGGGGTTTTGAAGAAACGCATTGGAGTGCCGTTGAGGGCACTCCTTTAGAATTCGATCTCAGAACGAGAATGTATTGGTCAGCGCCCAGGTCATTTCATTCTGGATACGATAGGATGCGGGTGTTCCATCCGGATTTGCGGTAATCGGGATCAGATCATTGTCCTGTCCGACATTCCGCACATTCAGCTGAATACGCCATTCAATATCCTCTGTGAGCATGGTCTGATACCCGGCCCACAGGTCGATGTTGGATTCAGCATCTCCATGGATTGGAGCATTGATGTCGTAGGATTCATTTCCTTCTCCATCAACCACCACACCATATCCGATGATGATTTCATCTGCCCAGCGGTAGGAACCACCCACGTTCAGACCCTTGAGGCGACCTTCGGTGAAGGTGTAGTTCACAACGGCACCAAACCTCCAGGGACGCAATTCCGGAACATCCGAACCTTCCTGCATGGTATAAAGGTTGTAGGGTCCCATCATTTCACGTCCGAACTTGCCACGAATGGTTTCGCCCGGGCTATACCACGGTCCCCACAAACGAACCAGTCCTGCAGGACCTTGATAGAATTCCCAGCGATCTTCCACCCACTTCTTGAGCGAACCTGCCATATTGATGCGGGTCGCAGAAGTTTCGGATGCATTCACGCTGATGCTCCAGTTGCGGTTGGGCTGCCAGAGCAATTCATATTCGGTTCCTTCGGATTCCGTATCACCGGTGATGGCGATACCGGTCGGATCGGTCCATCCCATCCAGCTATCCCACAAGCTCGTATCGATTTGATAGACGTCGAACATATGCTGGTCGACACCGGCCATGTAGGCGGCAGTTGCCTGGGCCTGCTCAGCCAAGGTGGCTTCCGTAGCGTTTCCACTCGAATCACGGTATCCTTCCGCCCAATCGCCAACGCCTTCGATCGCACGTTTCGCAAACATGTAACCCCATGCTTCGGCAGCACCAATCATGTAACGACCTCCGAAGTCATCGAGGGATGCGTCCTTAACCGTCGTTTTGTAGAAGTTCACCTTGAACGACAGGGTGTCATTAAGGGTGTTCAATACAAAACCGTAGTCATAGGTCTTTCCGGAAGGCGCTCCAATCGGATCACCCAACACGTCCACACGCCCTGCGGCTGGCTGGAAGTTGGAGGATTCATTGTAGAACAGGCTCAGATTGGTCTGGGCCGGCATCTTTTCCTTCAGGAAATTCGGCGTATGCGCCACGATACTGTAACTGGTAGAGCTACCTTTCACGTCGTTGGTGGCTTCATCCGGAATCTCCCATGCGGCATTCCAATCCACGGCCTGATTGACCTTGGGAGGATTACCGGCATCATAGCTTTTCGCCTGGTCTGTTCTCCAGCCAACCGTGGTTACGATGTTGTTGTCCCACCAATAGCCCTGCCAGATGAGTGCTTCAGAAGTAATGGTTTCCTCCACTTTCTGGGCATTGCGAACCGTCTTCATGCGATCGATTGGATCGTCAGCATTCCACACGCCAACCTTGCGGGTTTCCCATCCGGCGTAGTTGCCCGGATTAATGCGCTGGGTACCTTCTGTTCCATCGCGTTTGATATAGGGTGCTTCCGGATCAACATCCGTCACCCAATCCGTGTTGTAGAAACGCAAATCCATGTCGCGTACCACTTGCTTGACCTTGATTCCCGGAATATTGGCGCCCGAGATCGTGGACGCATTGGCGAGGGAGGGTCCCAAATAGGTGACCGTTGCAACAATACGATTCGGGGTGTCAATACCGGGTGAATCGATCGATTCACCAAAGGACGAATCGGCGACAAAACGCGCCCATGTCTTGCTGCGATCGCGGGACTTGGATTCACTCCACAAACCCGTGAAGGTGTGCCGACCCAGGAACTTGGTAATCCAGGACTCTTCGTTCATGAATTCACGGAAGTCGAGTTCACCAAAACCGGTGATACGATGGGTTTCACGCATCGTTTCAGCCATGTTGTTGTTCGCTGAATCACTGACGACGTAGGGACGCCCGAAGTTCGGATTCGTGGACCCGTCAAGCAGATGCGTGTTGATGTCGATGGCAAGCTGTTCGGCAAAGCCGTCCAGCCATTCCACACCACCATCTTCATAGTCCTGCTTGTCATACACGTATTCGACCCCCAGCTTGTTACTCAGGAACGTTTGGCTGGCAGCAAAATTCAGTGCATTCCACTTCTGCCACTCGTGCTTGTTCGGGCCATCGATCAACGTATCATAGAAGTTGAACACGGATGGATCCGTGAGCGACTTGTTCTTATAGGCACCAATCGAGCTCCCGACCAAACCAGCCTTTGGGGCATAGTCCGCAAACACACGAAGCCCGGACCATGTCATCCATGCAATGTCCATGCTCGGGACCGCAGTGGTGATGTGATTGCTCGAACTCATGAGAGCGGTGGTTTGGATCGCCGCATCCGCATCCGTGAAAATCACAGCCGGATTGTCATACAGACGGCTCGCATTGGCCACCCATGGATTGGTCGTGATTTCACCTTCCTGCCGCGCACCCGCACCCAAGTCACCAGCGGCGACCAGGGCGGCGATGATATCGTCATCGGTTTCACCAACGGTCAACGGATTGTATCCCTGGCGGTTCAGCTCAGTGAACCACGGAGTGATCGCATCCAACGGAGGCATCACACGCGGGCGGTTACCTTCAATATCACCGCTTTCATACTTCACGCGGAAGGAGGTCCGTGCAGTCCCCTTGTTCAGGAATGCCGGATTATACTCCGCAGAGGTGAAGAAGCGTTTGTCGCGCTCATAAGCCGGCTCCTGCTGATACTTTGTATCATTGTAGAGCCCGGCAACGCGGATCGCCAATTCATCCGGCAAAATCACCCGGTTGATGTTCAACGACGCACGGTTGCTGCCATAGCTTCCGATACGGGTTTCAAGTTTGACAGAGTCTTCAAACGAAGCGCCATCGACACTCGCATTGATGATACCGGCCGGACTTCCCAACCCGAACAGAATGGCATTGGGTCCACGCTGCAGGTCGATACGACTCACATTATAGGAATCCCATGGGATGTCCGTCAGGAAGAAGTCGCGGGTGTTGTCAGCCGCAGTCAAACCACGGACACGGGTGCTTTGATTCGGACGAATGCGTTGAGCCGAGTTATCAATGTAAGCTCCCGATCCACCACCGGTGAAGGATCCCTGAATACCTGCAACTTCCGTGTTGGTTGCATATACAAGGAGTTCTTCAGCCTTGGTCGAACCGGTGTCCGACATGAACTGCTCGGTAACAACTGAAATCGCGGAACCCACGTCTTTCAGTTCGGTGCGAATACGCGTACCTGCAAGGGTAGCGTCCGCACGATAGCCCATGTCTTCAGATGACTGAACGACGAACGGACTGAGGATATACACATCGGAATCGAGATCATCCGACGCAGGCTGCTCTTGGGCCATTAACCCTGGAGAAACAGCAACCAGTACTGCAGCAAGGGATTTCCATGCCGTAACACTATTTCTGTGCATAGTTGATTTTTTGTGTGTTGATTTGGGGTTGTTTGACTCATCCAACCATAAGAATTGAACGAATCACCTGGAATTCAGTCTCTACCCGGCGCAACTGAAGTCAACGGTTAATTGTTAAAATATCTTAATCTAATGTTATAATCTTTTCTACCCCTGATCCATGAAACGCTTTCAGTGCCCTATTGTGTAAAAAACATGCAGATTCGAAATTCCTGATGACCGAAGGACGAATCCATCGCATTCGCGACAATCCGGATTTCCGCAATAGTCGAAAAAGGATCTCGACGCCCGACTGATTGGGCTCACGCTGAATCACAACCCATTTCCCGTATGGATAGACGTTCCCCTTCTCATGCATTCCCACTCGAGACTTCCTCCGGTTTATCCGAATCAGCGGTTCCGGAAATCCGACTGAGCCTTCTGGGGTGGTATTCCCGCAGCCGGCGCAAGCTTCCCTGGAGGGAAGATCCTTCTCTATATGGAACAATGGTGTCCGAGTTCATGCTGCAGCAGACACAGGTAAAAACCATGCTCCCCTACTACGAGCGATGGATGCGGCAATTTCCGGACCCTCAATCACTGGCGGATTCAGCCGAGGCCGAAGTGATGAAACTCTGGCAAGGTCTCGGCTACTATAGCCGGGCCCGCAACCTTCAGGCGGCCATTCGCAAACTTCTCTCCTTACCGGCACCACCCCGAACCGCCGCAGAATGGGAATCGTTCCCGGGAGTTGGGCCCTACATGGCCGCGGCAATCGCTAGTATCTCCTTCGGGGATCCGGCGGCTGTAGTGGACGGTAACGTCATCCGTGTGATCAGCCGATTGGCAGGCATAAAGGCTCCATTTTCCTCCAACAGCCAAGCCGTCCGGGTCATCCGGCCCTTCGCAAGGCACCTATTGGACCCATCTACCCCGGGTGATTTCAATCAGGCGATAATGGAACTCGGGGCGCTGGTCTGCACCCCAAGGCAAGCCACATGCCAAAAGTGCCCGATTCAACCCAACTGCCTCGCCTTCCAAACAGCAGCAGTCGAGATAATCCCCTCCATTCAGAGAGCTCCCACAATCGATACGAAAGTATTCCGGTTATGGCTGTATGATTGTACATCCGACACCTTGATCCTCGAACTCCAACAAGGCAAATCCCGCTTATCCGGACTGCACGAGCTCCCCGCAATACTTATCGAGCCAAACGATGCGCCCAAATTCGAATCACTCATGGTCCGGACTCGAACGATTGGGAACAACCGCATCAGGGAACACATCGTCCAGCCCGTCGATCCATTCAATTTACGTACAAACGAAAACCACGGGACCCTGCATCAGATTCCCGTGGCTGACTTGGAAAGTGTTGGCATCTCCGGACCTCATCGCAAATGGATCCGGGAACTGCTCAAGATCCAGACTAGCGGTTTTCGCGCTTCAGGCGAAGGTAGTTGTTGAACTTCGCCATCTTCTTCTTGCGACGACGAATCTCACACGGCTTTTCAAAATAACGTTTGGCGCGGACGTCACGAATGACGCCTTCTCTATCCAGCTTCTTTTTCAGCCTGCGCAATGCACGCTCTACTGGTTCTCCACGACGAATTCTTACTTCAATCGACATAATCGGTAAAAAAAGATCCATCAAACCGCTCTTACCGGATAGGTCAAGCAGGAATTTTCCCAATTCGCACCTCGCTCAACAAATTTCATGGTATACGCTGGATTACGTAGCTTCTTGTCCAAAACACACCTTTCCTATCCCACCCAAGTGTCGGTTCTGAAAAAACGAAGCCAACGCAACGGACTGCGATCCAACACCGAACAAGCCCCTTGGCCTTTACGCAACAGTTTGCACAAGCAATGCGACTCCAAATGGCTGTAATAATTGACCGGGTTGGTCGATGACATCGATAATCAAGCGTGGCCTGATCCTTCCTGATTAAACTACCTGTTTTAGCTTCCCATGCCCCGACTTAGCCTATCCGTTCTCTTACGTATTGCCTTTGTGCTGACGCTGTCCTTTCAGGCACTGAGTGCCCAGCAGCCTGACACCACCACCAACCGTCATGCGACGGCAGCCGATGCCGCCTACTGGCCAACCGTCAACGAAGGAGACTACATCATTTTCAGTGAAAATGCCGACAACGGCAATGCAATCTACCTGGCTGGCTCCCAACCGCGTCTCGTTCTCGGCCTAGGCAAGAAAATCCTGATCTGGCGGGGAGAATACACCTACATCGCCATCGATGGTTCCGAATGTGTAAACACGGAATCCCAGCCGACAATCATCACCAACCTCGGTGGTCAGGTGAAATGGGGATACAATGAAGACCCCAACTCCGGATGGCGGCGCATCGAACTCAATAATTTTAACCATGTATTCCTCACCGGAAAGCATGATCCTGACGCCCAGACCGGCGACCCCGAATGGCTCGGACATAACGGGGGCGCGAACATGGATCAACCCGACTACTACGAACGTTACGGCATGTGGGGACACCCCAGGTGGTCGGGCATGCGATTCCGGGATTCCGTGAGCAATATTGTAAGGATTCTGAACTTCAAGTCTGCGAAGATTTCCTACGTCGCTGCTTCGGAAGGCGGATTCGCCGGATTCAACGTCAAAACCGACGCACCAGCGGTACCGGAAAGGGTCAAAGTGGACATTCAGGACTGCTTCTCCGCATGGATCGAGAGCGAAGCGGTTTACATTTCGTGGTCCACAGGAGCTGAAAACCGAAACCTGACCGAACTTGTCCTGCGCAACAACATCTTTGCCTACAACGGCTGCGAGACCATCCAGTCCGATAACCTGACCAACGGTTCCATTATTGAAAACAACATCGGATTCACAGGCTCCTGTTTTCACCGCAGACCGTTCCAGAGCCTATTTCAGGATGGTCTCCACCAGTTTTCCTTTGTCGAGGGTGGTGTCATGGTCCGCAACAACATCATGATCACTGCAGGGGGAATGCTCCACCAGTTCCGCTTCAAAGATCCGGGAGAGAGTCGGGCCTTTCCTCATCCCGACCTCAAAGTAGAAATGCGAAACAACTACTACGGCTATTCCAGGTCGAATATCTGTTTCATCTGGGAAGGAGACGGCATCACGCCCTATGTCATCGATGGCAACATTTACGGTCCGGTATCCACTCCATCCACCCGCGATGGTTACAACGACACTTCCGACACCCCTTTCTACTTCAAGGTCTGCAACGCAACCAATGACATCCTGCTCACCAACATCACCTATCCCCCAGGCAGGGAACTCTATGGTCATGATTGTGGGACTTCAAAGGTCACAACCATCAACAACGTATCCGAAATTGCGCCCTTGGTCGAATTCGTCAACAGCGGCTTCCCCGATGATACGGAATACCGGGACTTCACCTTCTGGTCACCGGTCTACAAGACGACCGACAAAAACGAGCAATTCATTCCCTACAAGGTTGGGGAATACGTCTTTTACTACGACGACCAAGGCAACACCCGTTTCTTTCGCTGCAAAGTGGCCCATTCAGGAGATTTCGACCCCAACACCTCTCCCGATAAATGGGAACTGCTCCAGTGGAACGGAAGAAACCTCCCCCCGCTCGACCTACGCCTTCGCCCGGGCAGTTACTACGCAAACCTTGGCATGGGGCTGAATTTCGATCCGCCCCAACCGTCCCTGTCACTTGATTCGATTGGCAACAGGCAGATTCCCGCAGGCACCCCAATCAACATCCAGATTCAGGCTTCCGGAGGAAATGACCATCCCCTCTCCTATTCGGCCACAGGTGAATAGAGTCGATCCGGACCTAAAACCGCTTCTCAGCTAGTCCTGCAAGATGGAATCCAACGCGCCCGAGCCATGCCT
>JAQVLM010000095.1 GCA_028704125.1 Opitutales bacterium | reverse complement strand
GCATTCTGCGCTTCGTCACCCGCAATCCGGAAAAGGCATCCCAACTGGAGATAGACCAAAGCTCTGTGACCCTTTTGGACGACAAAGGCGAGGTCATCCGGAAGATCCGATTCGGGAAAACCGGCAAAAACCAGGGCACCTTCGTTGCGCTGGATGACCTGCCGGAAGTCTATCTTTCCTCCTTCAACGGATTCGTGGATGGCGATCCATCCTCATGGGCTAACAAGCAATTGATCGATGCACAACCAGCGGACGTTCGCAAGGCGACCATACGTTGGTTGGCTTCAGGTGAAACATCCAAGTTGCTCACCGCTGAACGGGAGAAGGCAGAGGATACGTTCGCAGTCATCGATGCACCGGAAGGCGCGACGCTGAAGCCTGAAAAACTCGACAGTGTCCTTCAGAGCGTCCTCAGCGCGCGATACAGTTCGGTCGAACCCGCTTCGGATCCCATGCCTCAGGTTCTCGTGAGTCCGATTGAGGTTACGGTATCGCTCTTCGATGATCGCAGCTATGTTTTCACGGTAGGTCGGAAACCCGAGCCCCCTCAGGCAGCCGAGCCGGAACAACCGGAAACGCCGCAGCCTCCCCAGCCAGCCTGGATGCACATCGTTTCAGCAAGCAGCGACGATCCGCTCAACTCCTGGATGCAGAATCTTGCCTTTCAGTATGGGGCATGGTTGCTCGACAACTTCCCGCGAAGCCCCGATGAATTTCTAGATATTCCCGAACCCCCGGTGAACGGAAATCAGGAGGCAACGGAAGCTGACGAGGATGCCGCCGAGCCGACACTTGAGTCATCCGATCCGGAAGTTTCGAGTGAAGATTCACCGAAACCTGCTGAGCCAGAGGAAGCTGACGCCAATACAGAAATCGGGGACGTTGATCAATCAGCGGACCCCTCTTCGACTGAGGGCTCACCCTCCGCCTGAGGCCGCAAAATCCAACGGCGAACCGTCCTCATCGGTCGCGTTGACTTGGATCTGCAACGGTTGTCCAGCTTCGACCGCACGATCCCCGATCGGATTCAATTGCGGAGCGAAGTTAGAAGAATACTGGCCTTCCCATGCGCCCCTATTCGGGGGATTACCCCAGGGTTGGTCTCCATAATCCGTGCTCAATGCGGAAAACCATACCCCGGAAGAGCGGGCCGGGCTCCCATTGAGCAGTCTGTAGTCGCGAATGACGGGATCTGCGAACATCGGATCTTGCCCATAAATCCCATTATGTTCTGAAACCGGCATTCCGGTGATGCCCGATTGCGATGGGTCCGGCTCATTGAACCACAGGTTGTTGCGAATCACGAAGGTCGACGGCGCAGTATTGCTCCCCACATTGATCTGCGTGCTCGACAGATCAGAGCGATCGTAAAAGAAAATATTGTTCACCACCTCATTGTCAGCACATGCCCCGAATACATACTCTCCGGTCGAAAGGGTTTCCTGAAGGATCCGGAAAAACCAATTGTGAGGATGGACCACGGTATTGTTCGCCACGATACAATTAAGCGCACCGACAAAGGCGAAGGGCGCATCGGATCCGATGAAAACGTTGGAAAACACCCGGATGTCGATTGCCTCATAGTTCGCGCTGGTCGCTGAAAGCGGGGGTCGGAAAAACTGAAAGCCGGTACTGCCGCCTATGTTCAGCGTGCGATCCCCGCATTCCTCGAACCAATTTCCCCTGATTTCTATGTCTGAACTCCCGCCCTTGGTCTGGATCGCATTCGATCCCATATTCGCAAACCGGTTGCCCACAATCATGCCGCGGTGGCATCCCACATGGTCAATACCGCTGCCTCCACCACTACCGTTCTCAAAAACCGAATCCAACACATAATAATCCCGCACCCCGGACAATTTAAGCCCATCATTGTTCCCTCCAGTTCCGATGTTATGAACGTGCAGGCCTCGAAACACCATGAAACGGGTAGCCTCAGGATCATCCACATCTCCCCCATCGTCACAGTTGACCCCATTGGCATCTGCACCCGTGATCTCCAGATCGTGCAATATCAAATAGCGCACACGGGACAAATGAATCCCCTCCGATCCATCCAAAATGCGCGGCTTGGATTCCCCAGCCGCTCCCCCAATCCAAATCGGATTTGCCTCAGTTCCCGACACCCCATCCCAGTATGACCCTGCCGCGTAATCACCGGCATGAATCACCACCGCCGTTCCGGGCTCAGCAACATTAACCGCACGTGAAATGGTCCTGAACGGCGATGCGAGAGTTCCATTTCCCATCGAATCATTCCCACTTGTCGCCACATGAATCCGGGCCACAGGCACGCGCCCATCCTCAAAAGTGACCACCGCAGCCCCCGCAGTCGACCATCCAATTGCCGCAGCAAGCCAAATCCAAGCATTTCCAGACCATAATTCCTTCAACCTTATCATGCCCCACCTCCTCTATCAACTGCTAGAACAATCCTCATTTTCCCGACTTCCAGCTCTCCATCCAACCACACCATCACTTCGATCCAACTGCAGCGCAATCATCCGGGCCACACTTCTCTTCTACAAGTCGCCGAACCACGCCAAAAACCCTCACATCCGACACCGAAAACATGTCTCTCAATGATTCCACGGATGCTAACACCCTTCTTGCCTCATCACATCGCCCACCGACAGCATAATACCTCGCTAGGTTCAACAACCTTCCGGCAACACAACCCCCGCGAGCCACACATTCCTCCTGAACCAAAATCGCACTCTCAATGTCCCCCAAAGCATACTCGCAAATCGCCAAGGCCGAAAGAACCTGAATGGACCCGGGAGTTGCTCTCAATACCCTTTCGCAATACTCTTTCCCTTTTTTATAATCACCCAACTCAATACATGCCAAAGCCCGCAAACCCACGGCATGAGGATTTATTTCAATGTCATCTCCGACAGAGAAGGACAGACTACTGCTATTCCGCCAAAAGCCAATCTGGATGTAACAACCATACATTATCAGTAGCGTCCAGACTCCCAACCCACCCAACCAATAAGAGGGCATACGACGCTTTCCGTCGCCAACAAACCAATATCGAATAAGCCCACCGAAAACCATCAACAAGCCCAGTATTGGACCATACATATATCGATCCGCATAAGCCTGAGAACCGATCTGAATCAACCCGATCACCGGAAGTAACGATACAAGAAAGCACACCCAACCAATAAAGATAATCGGACCAATCTTTTTTGCAAAATGATACAACACCAGTGACACCAACAAAATGACCAATCCCGACACAATCACACGCCAAACAAAAACCTCAACATCCAATAAATAAAAAAAAGTCAGATCCTGAGGAAATGCAAACTGTTTAAGATAAAACAAATAACCAGAAAACGCCGTCTGCAAACGAAGACCAATGGAAACATGATCCAAAGAAGAAACCGCACCGCCTTCGGACTGAGACCACATGGCCACAAAAGAAAACACCGCAGTCAAAATCGCATATGGAATCACCCGCTTTAACAATGGGATTATCTTCCTGACGCTCAATTCGCCATGATACATCCCGGCATAGTTTCCATCGTTATGAGCCATCTCAAATAGAACGATCAACGCCGGCATAGTAACAAACATGCTCTTTGATAGTAATGAAAAACAATACGCCAGGCATGACAAAACATACAACGTACTCTTTCTAAAAACCGAATCACTATCCCGACACGAGAAATATAGAAGAACACTTACCAGAAAGAAAAATGTCGAAAGCACGGTCTTCCGTTGTGATATCCATGCAACACCCTCAACAAGGAGCGGGTGGGCGGCAAACACAATACCAAGCCACACCGCAATTGATCTTGACCGGAAGAGCCTCAACATAACAAGCGTGACAAGCACCGAATTGATGCCATGCCAAAAGGCATTCTCCAGGGCCATCATTCCCGGTTTGTTTCCAAACATTTCATAGTCCAGCATGTAGGACCACCACGTAACGGGATGATAATTCGACACCCGACTATCTGACACCGACCATATGACTCCACTCATCGTGATCCCATTGATCACGTACGAATTATCATGAGTGTATTCACCGTCATCAAAAGCAACAAAATCATGATCAATGACCTGGGTATAAAGAACAAGAGCGACAAGGAAAGGAACACAGACAAACAGGTTTTTTGACATTCTTATTGATATAAAACAATCCTATTTAAAAGCACAATTTTCCAATACTACAAAAACCTACCAATTCTTGTTTTAGCCAACCTTGACATCGCAAAACATATCCCGACACGAAGGCATCCGAGTCCGTATTTCACGGATCGCTTGAAGCTGATGGATGAGGCCTCCGCGAAGTACTTGGTCGGGCAGGAGATTTCCCCGATTTTGTATCCCCTCCATAACGCTTGGGCAATAAACTCGTTATCAAACACAAAGTCGTTCGACATTCCGGAGTAATCCATTTTCTCCATGAGTTCTTTGGAGTAAGCCCGATACCCGGTGTGATACTCTGACAGTTTTGCTCCAAACAGAATGTTTTGCACGGCAGTCAGGATCCGGTTTGCCACATATTTGTAGTATGGCATGCCACCCGATACGGCATGGCCTCCGAGAATCCTCGAACCCATCACAAAATGGAACAACCCGCTGGAGATTAATCCGGCCATGGCAGGAATCAACAATGGAGTGTATTGATAATCGGGGTGCACCATGATCACAATGTCCGCTCCGGCTTCAAGCGCCAATCGGTAACACGTCTTCTGGTTCCCGCCATATCCGAGGTTTTTCTCATGGACATGCACCTGAACTCCGGAGAGTGATCTTGCAACCGAAACAGTGTTGTCTCTGCTGCCATCATCAACCAGAATGACATGATCCACAATACCCTGATCCATCACTTCATCATACGTCATTCGAAGTGTCGCCTCCGCATTGTAAGCAGGCATTACTACCACAACTTTCTTGTTTTTGATCATTTCGCCTGAGATTTTTTTGCTATTGTATACTCAACGGTCGCGCTTCTTCCCATAAGGCTTTCGATCGCATCAATTCCGATGGCAGGAAAAAGACAAATACCCGCGAACGCTTTTTGCATCAGAATCGATCCACCTCTATGATGGGACGCATAGCGCCCGTTACCCTTCAACCGCTCATACAACAGGTCACGGGGAAGGCCCATGGCATTCAACATACTTTGAATCGATCCAAACGGATTCTGCTCCACCGAAAAGAACCGTTTCGCAACCACATCAAATCCATACGATTCCATCGCCCTCCGGAAACTGTCCCCGGGGAGAAGAAACAAGTGCCGGGGCGGGTCAAGATGAAGCCAGTCTCCGCGAAACAGACGAGCCTGAAAACTATCGATATTGGGAAAACTCATCACCAGCCGGGCATCGCGATGCATCGCCCGGTGAATCATATCCAAGGTATTCCCCGGATCAACAAGATGCTCAAAAACATGAAAGAGCGTGACAAGATCGAGAGATCCAGGCTCAAAATCATCTTGTTCAAGCGCTCCTACCTTGATGTGAATACCCTTTCTACCCAACGCACGTGTTGCACTCCCTCCCTGTAGCTCAATGCCATGGAGGTCATAGGATCCCATTCCGGCCAATGCCGATAGAAAACCGCCGTTCCCGCATCCCAAATCCAACACACGGGCACCCGACTTCAGGCTCCGGCTCAGCCGTTTCGCCCGACTTATCCTACACCACTCAATGAAACGCTCACTCCACCCGACAAACTTGGTCTCCGATTCCCCATAATAGGCCGTGTCATAAGCCTTGGCCAAGTCCGCATCGGATGGACGGGGAACCAAAGAATGGGCCCCACAATGGTCACATTTAGCCCACTTCCACCGGCTGCCCCGGGTATCCACACATTCATACAATTCTCTGGATACCTGCCTATGGCAGAAACCACAGAGGCTCCGTTCCTGATCGGGCGTAGAATGCATGCGTTGAACCTGTCAATCCATGGGGTCAAAATCAAGATCCGTTTTTCCATCACACCACTTCCATTCCTAATCCGGGTTTATCCGATTCCGCATGTGAACGCCCAATGGATCATCATGAAATGCTGATCCATCCGCTGCAATCCAAACCTTACCGGAGGTTTCCATACACCCAGCGGAAAAGAGAGCGAATGGATTGGGTTGCAACGCATGGGTTTCACGGTGCATGATTGCGCCCGATGTTTTTCAGGTTTCACGATCCCGTGTTCGTCTGGCTCCTGCTGTTCCTGGCCATTACCCTGCTGGTTCGCAGAAAGTGGGCACGAAGAGCAACACTCCGGTTTCCCAGCAACTGGGCGATGCAGCAGATCGTGCGGACGCGGAAATCCAGAATCCGAACCTTTCTACTGTATCTGAGGACAACTGCGCTGATCCTGATGTTTCTCGTTCTGATGCGCCCACAGAGTGGACGCAACTGGACGGAAACCGAGTCGTCCGGAGTCGATATCATGCTGATTCTGGACCTCTCGGGGTCCATGTTGGCTCACGATCTGGATCTTCAGGACGAGCCGGCCAGCCGGCTTGCCGTGACCAAAGCGGTGGTATCGGACTTCATTGACACGCGACCCGACGATCGTATCGGCATGATTGTCTTTGCAGAAGAGCCGTTTCTGCTGAGTCCACTGACCACTCAACACGAATGGCTCAAAACAAACCTTTCCCGCCTGGAAATCGGGACGATCAGCCCCAACTCAACCGCTATTGGCACGGCCCTGGGAATGGGAATCAACCGTCTCAAACATGTGGAGACCGGTTCCCGCATCTTGATCCTTCTAACCGATGGAGACAACAACGCGGGTAGCATCCCGCCGGCGGCCGCTGCCGAGGCCGCCCGATCTCACGGCATCCGCATCTACACCATCGGAGTCGGGAAATCGGGATCGGTGCCAGTCCCCCGCCAACGGATGGGCCAAATCCCCACGACTCCTGATGGGAAGCCGATCATGGACTCGGTGCAATCCGACATCGATGAGCAAGCCCTCCGGGAAATCGCTTTTGTAACGGGAGGAAGCTTTTTCCGCGCGGTCGACACACAGACTTTGCGATCGATCTACGGGGAAATCGACTCCATGGAAAAAAAGGAAATCAAGGTAACCACCTACACGGATGCCACCGAATGGATGCACCTGCCACTCCTGATTGCCTGGATCGCCTTGCTGGTGGAACAGGTTTTCCGACTCACCCTCCTCAACCGCCTACCCTGACCGTTTTCGCAACGCCCTCCCTCGCATGTTTGAAAACCTCCAGTATCTATTCGCCATACCGGTCATGCTCATTCTACTGGGCTTCCTCTTCCTTCGGTCGAGGAGCATGCGGAGAACCCGCATACAAGCCCTCACTGGAAGCCACGACAACCCGGCGGCATGGTCCTCACTCAGTCCAACCCGATCCCGCATCAAAGGGCTCCTGATCACGATGGGATTAACGCTGACGCTGATCGCCCTGGCCCGTCCGCAGTGGGGGTTCGACTGGAGGGAAAGCTCTCACAAACGCCATGACCTGCTCTTCATTCTCGACATTTCAAGGAGCATGTCAGTGACGGACATCCATCCGAATCGCCTGGAAAGGGCAAAACTGATCATTCGACAGCTCGCGGACCAGGTGCCCGAGGCTGACATCGGACTGCTTGTTTTTGCAAAAACCCAGTTTTTGCAATGTCCGGCGACACGGGACCGGACGGCCTTTTTCCAAACCTTGTCACAACAGGAACCCTCCCTGCTCCGTCAAGGATCGAGAATCGGTGATGCACTGGTCGCGGCATCGGAGATGATCCGGAAGAACCGGGAGACCAAAATGCTCCTGGTTTCCGACGGGGAGGATTTTTCGACCGGCCTTGAATCCACACTGCGATTCCTGAGGACCGAGGGATTGGTGGTTCACACACTTTGCATGGGAACCACCAAGGGCGGCCTCATCCCGGCTGACCCGGGAGAAGAATCCACCAGCCCTTACTTCCGCGATCGCGAAGACAAGCCCGTGTATTCTTCGGCCAATCCATCCGGCATGAAAAACATCGCGCAGTTTCTGAATGGGGAGCACTGGCACATGCAGTCTGAAGGATTCAATCCGGAAGTAATGGTGCCGCACCTCCAGGCGACCCGTTCGCTGGATCAGGAAGACATTGAATCCATGCGGATTCCGATTGAAGTCTACCAAGGCCCTCTCCTGATCGCATGGCTTTTCCTGTGCGTCGAACTGGCCATTGGAAACCGCCGGATCGATCCGGCCCAAACCGAACCATAAGCATGCTCCGGTCCCTTCAAATCATTGCCTTGATTGCATCCGTTTTCTCAAGTGCCGATCCATTAGCGGCCGGCACAGAGCAGGCCTATCGGCTGCTCATACAGGAAAACCACGAACAAGCGATCACCGCCTATGAGGGTTACCTTGAGGAGCATCCGGATGACTATGAAGCCCTGTTCAACCTCGGAACCGCATTTTACCGGACTTCCCGGTTCTCGAGTGCGGCAGAATGCTTCGAAAAATCCATTCCGCTCGCGATTGAAGATCTGGAATATCAATCCCTTGCCCATTACAATCTGGGATGCAGTTTGTTTCAAAGCGCATACGCCCAATCACAACTATCCCTCAAAGCATCTCTGGAGTTTCTCCAAAAAGCCCGCGTGCATTTTGAGAATGCGCACGAACTCGATCCCGATTCCGAAAAGACCCGACTCAACCTCGATCGCATCAGGCAACTGATTGATGCCTTTACTTCCATTCCCTCTCCTCCCGAGGAAAGCCCATCCACGGGATCCAATCCGGGAAATGGAGAGCAGGAACAGGAATCCGGCAGTGCGCCAAATGAAACCGAATCCGAATCACCCGGCCCACAAAATCAACAACAGGATTCATCCGATAGCCAGGCAAATGGATCCGACTCAAGCTACAGCTTCCCGGACCAGGAAAACCAGGAACAGGGGACGCCCCATCCCGAGATGACGAAGGAAGAGGCCCAGCTTTTTCTGCGGGCACTGGAGAAAAATGAGAAACGACTCAGCATATCGAAGCTTAACAACCGCGGAGCCGGTCAGGAC
>JAQVLM010000094.1 GCA_028704125.1 Opitutales bacterium | reverse complement strand
AAGGAAAGATTCGTACCTCATAGGGAATAGAAACGTTAGGTTGAGTAGATAGAAACAGGGAAATGGAATGCTTTCCAGAGATTCCACAGATCCATATTTCATCAATAATCCGACACAAAAGCAATTCCCGAAACGCCGGACCAGGAAGATGTGACTCCAGAATTAACAACAATCATCCACCCTGTCCTAGTCTCAGGACGCACTCCACAAAACAGGAACGTTACTCGTTTACCGTTCTCCCGCTGAACGCTAAGGTTAAGGATTCTCTGGATACCTCGAATGCCACGGAAACAGACCCGACTGGACCCAGGCATTTGGATTGATCCGCAGCCCAATCCCTGTAAGGATGTCAGTAGCCTGGAATGAAGCAACACGGTTCAGTTCCCACCAAAACAGCATGTCAGCATTGCGATCTGCTGGTAGACATTCCTGCGCTTGGCAAACGGCAGATCGCCTATTGCCCGCGTTGCGGCTCTGCCTTGCTCCATGGACGACCCTGGAAGGCATGCACCGCACTTCCACTGGTCATCACAGCGTTTCTACTGCTGGGTGGCTCGCTGTATTTTCCCTTCCTTTCGCTGGAAGCTCCAGGCTCCGCAGTTGAAACCAGCATCTATGGAACCATCATCCGGGTTTCCGCTTTCGATGAGCCAATCCTCTCGATCGTCTCGTTTTCTCTGGTCATTGTCTACCCGTTTAGCCTGCTTGTCGCAATTCTGACGATCCTGCTGTCAACCCGGCCGGGATCGCCTGTGCATCCCTCCGCCAAATGGATGCTCCGGTGGGTGAGCACCGGTTCTCACTGGGCAATGGCAGACGTCTTCATCATCGGAGTGATGGTAAGCCTCACCAAAATCACATCCATTGCCGATGTACAGTATGGAGCGGGGTTTTATTTCTACGCATGTTTTGCGATCGTTTTCACCCTGATCCTCAAAAAGACCGACTACGGATGCCTCTGGCACGGGACGGCAATGCAACCCTCCTGAGCAATGAAAACACCAATCCATTGCTCCACAGCCCGTGAGGCGGGCCTGATCCGCTGTCCATGTTGCCACAGCATCGTTGAGCATCATCACTCCACTTGCCCGGTGTGTGGATCGAACGTCAGTTTCCGCACAAAGGATAGTCTCCAGAAAACCCTCGCATGGCTGATCACATCCGTCATTCTGTATATTCCGGCGAACGTCCTTCCGGTTATGACGACACAGACCCTGACCTACGATAGTGCAAACACCATTGCTTCCGGCATCATTGAGTTGTGGACGCACGGGTCCTACCTGATCGCTTCCGTCATCTTCTTTGCCAGCCTGATTGTTCCGATCGGGAAGATCCTGATTCTCGGATACCTTTGCCTTTGCATCATCCGGAAGGATGCCATCACTCTGAAAACCAAGACCCGTGCCTTCGAAATCACCGAGGCCTTGGGAAAATGGTCCATGATCGATGTCTTTGTGGTTCTCACGCTTGTGTCTCTTGTTCAGTTGGGCCACATTGCCTCCATCCAGTCCAATCCGGGGATTCTCGCTTTTGCCGGTGTGGTCATTGCCACCATGATGGCTGCACGCAGCTTCGACATCCGGCTCTTGTGGGATTCCACCACCGAACCATCCATTCAGCCATGCCATCCCAGGAAGCCATCGTAGTATCCGGAAAGCGTCTCTCGCTTGTATGGATCTTTCCCGTTCTGGCACTCCTTCTGGCCGGATGGATGCTCCTCCATAAGGAGCTTCAAAAAGGCCCTTTGATCACCATTCACCTTGAAACCGCCGAAGGCATAATCGCAGGGAAAACACAGGTTCAGGTGCGCAGCGTGCCAATCGGAACCGTCACAGATGTTGAACTGGGGGAAGACTACAAGGGAGTCATTGTGAAGGCCAGAATTGGCAAAGCTTACACCGATCTACTCGCGGAGGACTCCCGGCTCTGGATCGTCAAACCACGGATCGGACGCGGTGGCATCAGCGGATTGGGAACGATCCTCTCCGGTAGTTACATCGAATTTGTGCCCGGCGAGTCCCAGGTTCACCGCTATGAGTTCCAAGGCATGTCCACCCCGCCGATTCAGAATGATGATGGGCATTCCATCGTCTCCCTCGAAAGCGAAAGCGCCTTCACACTTAATGTCGGCGATCCCGTCCTATTCCGGGGATTCGAGGCCGGAAGGATTATCAACACCGGCTTTGATCCCACCCGGCTCCGCTTCACCTACTCGCTCTCACTTCAACCCCAATTCACCGGGCTCATCACCATCAACACCCGTTTCTGGATGACCCATGCCGTCGACATGAGTCTCGACTCCAAAGGCGTATCCCTCCGGCTTGCATCCCTCGAGAGCCTGCTAAACGGAGGGATTTCCTTCGACATTCTGAAGCCACGGGAGGAATCCAATCCGGTTGCCCAGGATCATCGTTTCAAGCTATACGAAAGCTACGATGCCATGATCCGGCAGCCGTATCAGTTTGCCGCCCGATACCTGCTCATGTTCGATAACTCCGTGCGCGGGCTCAACGTCGGATCACCGGTTGAATACCGCGGACTCCAAATCGGATCCGTCGAGGAAATCTCCATCTCCTACATCGAGGAGCGGGTGTTCCGGCCCGCAGAGGCAATTCCGATCCCGGTCCTGATCCGGATCGACCCGGGACGCTTCCCTTACGGCGACACACAAGAGGGCCTCCAGAAACTCATGGACGACATCAAATTGCGAGTCGAAGCCGGAATGCGCGCCCGCCTGTCTATTGGGAGCCTACTCACCGGTGGGCTTTACATCGACTTCAACTACTTTGAGAACGCGGATCCGGTCCATGGAATCGACAAAGTTGCCGGGTATCCGGTCATTCCAACGCTCGGATCCAGTGCTGGAGAAATCGAGGACCGGGTGCTCAGTATTCTCAAATCGATTGACCAACTTCCGCTTGGAGAAACCTTCTCCGAAGTCCAAACATCCCTGGATCAACTGCAATCAATCGGGGAATCGTTGCGGAATCTGATCACCGGACTCGAACCTGCCCTCTCTGAGACAGCCACCACAGAGCTGATCGAAGCGCTCACCAGGGCTGCCGCCTCACTGAATGACTCTGCCCGCGACTGGAGCAAGCATGCTCCGGTTTACCTGCATTTGAATGAATCCCTGCTAGCCATTCGCAACGCCGTCGTGGAGATTGAAGCCCTCGCCTCCAAACTCAACGCCAAACCCAACGCCCTCGTCTTCCCGACATCACCAACCCTCGACCCCGAACCACCCAGTCCCCGCAAATGATCTCAGCCAACACACTCATCACAGGCCTGGTCATTCTCGGGTTGACCGCCTGTTCAACCCTACCACCAACCGAGACCTTTATTCTTCCGAACCCTCCGCTTCCCGACAGTTCGCAGATCCCCGACCTGAGCGCTCCCGGAATCCGGATCGACACCATCACACTGGCGCCCTATCTGTCGGATCAGGGCATGGTGATTGCATCAGAAGGGAACCGCATCACCACCACCCGGAATCACCGTTGGGGAGAACCCATGCGGGACGGCATCCGCCGCTACCTGTCGCGAAGTCTTCAAAGTCCCCATTTTCAGTTGGTCGATTCAAAATCCTCGGTCTCTTCAACCGCCAGATACGCCATCCATCTTCAGTTCGACGCATTCCACTCCATTGGCTTCTCCCATGCGATTGCCGAAGGCAAATGGAGCCTAATTGAGCTTGGCACCCGCGAAGTGGTGCTTCATGAAAGCTTCCAGTTCACCTCAAACCTTGAGATTCAAGGCTACGAAGGAATCGTCGCCGCTCAGGCCAGCCTCCTCGACCAACTGAGCCGGACGCTCCTCCATCGCATCCATTCCTCCCTCCCAGTCCCCCATCCGACTCTCCCGGAAGGGAACAACTGAGTATCCGGGAGACGGAAATCTCACGATTTCCGCTCAGTGACAGGAGGCAAATACAGTGTTCATCTACCGCCTTGGATGATATGGATACTTGCATCAAAATTCCAATATTCCCCAAATACATAATTTCCAACACCCAAGATCAAAAGCAAAGATTTCAAGCACTTATCCGGCTCTCCATCAGGTCACCAATCAACCTACGGGCCGGATGAGTTCTGGGCAACGAGTCCCGACAGATTAGATAGACGGGCTTCTCCATCGAAGCATCCTCAAGCGTGCGGACACAGAGCCCGCGCTTCTGTTCATCTGAACGAACTGCACTTTCCAAAACGATGGAAATCCCAAGCCCGTTGCGCACTCCCTCGATGACCGCAGCCGTGTTTCCAAGGCTCATCTTAATCTTGAGCTGACCAAGCATCTCTCCAAGATACTTCCTCAAAATCCGTCCCGTCCCTGTGGCAGTCTCTCCGCCCAAAAGGTTCTGACCGATCAGGTCCTTCGCCCTGAGTATTCTGATGCGGGAGAGAGGGTGATCATCGGGAGTAATCACAACCAAAGGTTCCATCCGCCAAAGCAGCGCTTCGAAACCTTCCCGCTCCACCCACCACTCTGTCACAGCCACATCAACAGCCCAATGCTCCAGTCTATCAATGATCAGATCATTGCGATCAATCAAGAGGGAGAAATCGATCCCCGCAACCTGCTGACTCAAGAAATGTCGCAAGCCCGGTTGCAACAGGTAGGTTCCCGCGTTTGTACTCGCACCCACCACAAGGCCCTCCTTAACTGTACACCCCCGCGCCCGTTGCACCAGATCCTTGATTCCGCAAACAACAGAATCCAGACGCCGCGCGGCAGGAGTCTGTTCGCACCCCGAGTTTCGTCGGATAAATAGCTGTACTCCGAGGAACTCCTCCATTTTACGAATGTGTTGACTGACCGTGGACTGGGCAAGGCCAAGCTCTTTGGCTGTCTGGTGGAAATTTCCGGAACGCACCAGATTCAAATAGGTTTCGAAATAATCAAGATGCATAGACAGATGCTTTCAGAAGAGTTTCGGTACAAAGCAAAATAATCACGCTCCCTATCGAACCTCTGCCGTCTGAGAAGGCTCAACCTTGTGTTGAGGGACTCCCCCGGAGAAAAACTGGTCCAAATGCGATGCTGCCTCCATTTCAATAGCCAAACGCACTGAACACACGGCAGAACCCAGATGCGGGGTGAACAGGGTTTTCTCACGCAATTCGAGCAGGCGATCCGGGATCTTGATGGGACGATCTGAAACCGCCCAATCCTCCATCTCGAACACATCAGCCGCATAGCCGGCAAGCCGATTTGCATGGAGTGCTCTTGCAACCGCATTTTCGTCAATGATCGAGCCTCGGGATGGATTGATCAGCAAAGAGTGGGGCGACATCTTGGCAATCACATCCTCATCGATCAAATGGTAGGTATCCCTGCTTAAAGGCAACAACGGAACGAGATAATCCGCTTGAGAAACAACGTCGTCGAAACCACAGAAGGTAACCCCCAATGACGACTCCTCGCCGGGTCCCAATCGATTCTGATCATGATAGAGCACACGCATCTCACAGGCAGCGAGGCGGCGGGCAAGAGCCCGCCCAACATTTCCCATTCCCAGTATCCCTACAGTCTGCCCCGCCAAGCCATTTCCGTAAAAATAGGGCCTCCAACCATAAAACTTGCCGGAGCGCACATAAGAATCTCCTTCGATCAGTTTCCTTCCCAAGCCGATCATCAATCCCATAGCAAGTTCGGCAGTAGCAACTGTCAACCGGTCAGGAACATAGGCAAAACAAACTCCCCTCCGCGCACAGGCTTCAATATCAAAATTGTCATAACCCTTGAGAGCCGCGCTGATAATCCGAAGCGAGGGACACTCAGCCAGGAACGCATCGTCGATCCAATCGTTCATGAATACTAGCATTCCATCCGCATCGCGGGATAATCTCAACAAATCCTCTCGGGACAGGGGCTCAACAGCCCCATTGACGACGGGACGACAAAAGGTTTCAAGATACGTAAGCACATCGGAATGGATGCGATTCGTCACAACAACTCTCGGAACAACACCTGTGACTTTCATATCGCTTACTTGAATTGTTTACGAAGCAGAGATCCAAGATTATCAACGATGGTAACCATCACCAAAATCAGAATGATAATGGCAAGAACCTCACGATACTGGAGTATTCTCAGCGATGCGATAAGCTGAAAACCTATCCCCCCTGCTCCAACGGCCCCCAAAACAGTAGAAGCTCGGAAATTGTATTCCCAACGATAGATTATCACATCGGCCATCTGAGGCAAAACCTGCGGAAGATAGCCGTGCCAAAGAATCTGCATAGGACTCGCACCTGTCGAACGGATTGCTTCAACCGGTTTCTCATCAACGTGTTCAATTGCTTCAGCGAAGAATTTGCCTATCATTCCGATCGAGTGAAAACCGAGAGCTAGCACACCCGGCAACGCCCCAAACCCCACCGCTGCAACAAATATGATTCCCATTATCAGTTCTGGGATTGAACGCAGCAGATTGAGCACCAAACGGGTGGCTTGAAAAACCACCAGATGGGGAGTTGTGTTTCGGGAGGCGAGAAAGGCAACGAACAGGGAGAAGATTACCGCGATCGCAGTCCCGGCAATGCTCATCGCCAACGTGTCGAACAACGGAACAATCCAGGTTCCCAGATCACTAAAATCCGGGGGCATCATCTCCCCCATGAGGTCTACAAAATCGGGAACCCCCCTGGCAATCCGCTGAAAGTCGAGCAACCCGGTTTTCCAGCATCCCCAGATTCCCCCAATGCCAACAACCGCACACTGTAACCCCGATAAACGCCACCCGCGGTTCTGCCTTTGGAGGATCTCCTCTCCCTGTGAATGATCCATGACGCTATTCGTTGTGTGGATAGCTGCAGATCTCAGAGCTTGCTGAAATCGAGGCCCAGAATGGCGCCCATGTCGCGGATCTTCTGGTAGTCATGGTCGCATATAGGAGCAAATCCGTCGGCCTTGAAGGACTCCAGGACCCTTTTGTCCTTTAGACCTATCATTGCGTTGCGAATCTTCTCCTTGAGCGGCTCAGCCAAGTAACCCTGCATGGTCCACGGGTAGTTGGGAAACTGGTCGGAATAGGTTATAACAACGACGTCTTTCGGATTGATAATGCCTTTTTCTACAAGACGCAAAAAGATGGGTTCACTCAATCCTCCCATTTCTGCCTTTCCGTTGGCAACCGCCAAAGCCACCGCATCATGCGTGCCCACAAACTGTTCGCTATAATCCGTGGAAACCTCATAGCCATACTGTTTGAGTATCGTCTTCGGAATCAAATGCGATGACGTTGAGGCGTGGTCGCCAAAGACCATGGTCTTTCCTTTGATCTTGTGGATTTCATTTATCCCATGCTTAGCACTGCCAATGATGATTCCGCGGTAGGTTGGACTTCCATCCTTAACCTGTGCTGCAAAAGCTTCTATCTGAGGGCTACGCTCCTTCGCCATCACGTAAGAAAGCGGACCAAAATACCCCATCTCAATGTGTCCGCGACGCATTGCCTCTATCATGGAGGAGTAGTCAGTGGTCACCACCAGCTCGATTCGCTTTCCCGTTTCATGTTCCAGATGTTTTTTCAGCGGCTCGTTATTCTTAATGACCGTCGATGCATTTTCATCTGGCAGCAAGGCCACTCGCAATACGGATGGGTCAGGATCGTTGGCGATAGCTGACAAAGCCACAAGGGTGGCCACTGCGCTGAGAAGAAGCTTCTTAAGGATACTTTTCATTGTGATAATTCGGCTATGTTCAGGTTTGAGAAAACGTTGGACTGGGGTCGGCAAACACGGGCCACTTGCTTTCGTAGCCAGCCTCGTTTGGCGCTGTAGAACGCATGTCCGCAACATGCGACTCTCCATAGATGCGTCCAAGGGCGGTGTCATCGAGTTGGTCGGGAGTTCCGTCAAAAATGACACGCCCTAACGCCAAACCAATAATCCTGTCCGCAAACGAGCGGGCAAGATCAACCTGATGGAGACTGACAACGGCAGTTATCCCATCTTCGCTGCAGATTCTTTTCAGGAGTCTCAGCAGCGTTACGGACGTTGCAGGGTCAAGACTTGCGACAGGTTCATCGGCAAGCATTATGCACGATTGTTGGGCAAGCGCACGGGCAATACCGACTCGCTGTTGTTCTCCACCACTGAGTTGGTCGGCACGATTCAAGGCCTTCTCGAACAATCCCACCCGGTCTAAACATTCCAAGGCAAGCAGCCGCTCCTTCACTGGCAATGGACAAATCGAACGGAAGAAGGAGTGATAGGAAAGTCGCCCGTTCAGCACATTTCGAAGAACGGTGGATCGAGGGAGCAGCTGATGCTGCTGAAAAATCATCCCGCAGCATCTGCGAAGTTCTCGCAAGCGGCTCCCAGAAGTGATTTCTCCGATGGAGTCAACGGAAACACCCCCACCACTCGGTTTATTCAGGAAATTGATTGAACGCAACAAACTCGACTTCCCAGCTCCAGAACGGCCAAGCAGCACGGTGAATTGCCCTTTGGCAAATGAAAGTGTCGTCGGATGCAAAGCCACGAAAGGCTCTTTCTTTCCGGGATAGACAATACTAACATTTTTTAGCTCAATCATTTTGATCTGTGGTTCCGATTGAATCATGCTTTTGAACGATAATAGCGATCCTTTATGGCGTTATCATGACTGTTAGGTTACAATCTCGTTAATGTGGCCCTCCGTTGACGCCGGCATTCGAGGCCTTACCAAATCCCCGTATAGGTAAGTTTCAATCCCCCCCCCGGTAAGGCCACAGGTTTGCGGATGAGCGGGGACGCTCATCCCTACTCGCATCAGCCAATCTCACGTGATCGGATCTCCCCAAACATCCCATCTAACCCAGCGTCCCAAACCTTCGCTCAGCGTGTTACAGCCCCAAAACCGGTAGGGCGAATTGTCCTCAATGAGCCGCTCTTCCCTCAGCGTGTCCACGGCTCTCCGTGAGGATAGCTTCTTCTCCAATCCTGTAGATCCTGTTAATCCTGTCCAAATAAGAAGAATTCTTTTTAACCACGGAGGACTCAAAGAGCACGAAGAAAGAAGATCTCTTCTCCAACCTTCGGATTTTCCGCGCATTCCGTGGTTGGAATTCTACC
>JAQVLM010000093.1 GCA_028704125.1 Opitutales bacterium | reverse complement strand
CCTGGCTTCGGGCAGAGCAATCCCGGTTGGGACGCCTGCATAGGATAATGCCGAATTGGAAAATCGGAAGATTCGCTGTCCGTCGGGATAGGCCATGATCGTGCGGTAGAGCACCCCATCTTCTCCCGTGAACCGGTGTCCGTATGAATCCTCATACAGACCGGTGATGCCCTTGAGGTTGTCCCAGTCGTGGTGGCCACCCATGTTGTGACCGAGTTCGTGGGGGAGAACGGCACCTGCGGCCGCTCCGTAGGTTCCCACGACCGAAAACCCATGAGAGGGCGTTCCGTTTGTGTTGCTCAACAGCCATGCGACGCCACCGGAACTGTTCTGAAGCAGGCACACAAGGTCCGCACCCCACGCATCGCGAAGGGCATGAACATCGTCCATATGGCCATCGGATGAATACGTCAGGTTGTCGAGATCTGCATTTCTGTTGGATGCCTCCACATAGTTGATCTCGGACGCGTGGACCAGATGGAGCACCTGGTCGATCCCGCTATCCGTATAGGCCTGATTTGCTCCCGAAACCATCGAGGTTATGTAGGCCATCACCCCATCGTGTCCGTTGTGAATGGTAGTGACAGCAGGGGTGTAAACGACCATGAGATCCACTTGATCGGCGTAGGCTTTTGCATGGAAAAATGCGCCGACGATTCCTGCAAACAGCATCCGTTGACCCATCCTCAGGTTGAACCTCCATCGGCTATTGAAATGAGCAGGTGGTTGACGATCGGTTTTCATGGTTTATCCGACGCGTTGGGAATGGTTCCGGAAAGGAGTGGATGTGCCGTTGGTGTTTCAGGTCTTCGTGGATTCAGAAAATGGGGGTCCAGATTGTTCAGATCAACCGAATCGATGATAATGGATCCGGGAGTCGATCCATTCCGGATCTCATAGTAGCGATCCGAACCAGGCAATTGGACCGATCCGCCGTGTGCTTCGCCGACTCTGGATAGGATGATCCGGCTATTGAGGTCGGCCGGAAGACGGGCGGTCAGAGTTATATGTCCGGGACCGCATTGTTCATATGCCAAGACCTCGATGTCAAACTGGAGCTGTTCCGATAGGCGGATGCGGGTCTTGTTTTGTCCCGCAAGGAAGGCTTGCCCGATGCTTTGGATATCCGGATGCACCCTTCCGGTGTGGCGTGCAGAGACGACATCCGACGGTTCTCCGTTGAAGGTTGTAATGGTTGCCTTTTCCGGCCCGGACGACGAGCCGGTGGAGGTGTTGATTTTCCCTGAATCCATCGATTCGGCAGCAAGCGTGGGTTTTGGTAGCGCCCCTTCCTTGGTTTGGTCCGGGGCGATGCCTTCCGCTTCCGCCGGTGGCTTGTCCATTTGCAGGATGATTAGCGATACTATCAATATTGTCCCGATACCAACGGCGATTCGAATTCTGGATGAATCATAGCTCAATTTCTATCAAACAAGGTGATAAAACGCATCATTTCAATTCAAGGTCGCCGAAGATGGGTGGTTTCACCAATTTCTGATGATTTCTTGTTGTGAACTGCGTTTGGATTGCACTGCACGCTATGGCGAACACTTCGATAACGCGACCCCACATTTTTGATCGGAGTGAACACGCTTCTATCGGTAATACACAACCGTTGTCCTGATAACCTGCAACATATCCGGTTTCCTTGCATTGGCAGCATCTTCGGGCATGTTGTTTTTCGATGGAATACAGGAGCTTTGGAAATACCGGATTGGACATGCCGCTGATCACCTGTGGGGGAATGCGTTTTCAATACAAGTGGAAAGATTTGAAAGCGGACCAGATCCCCGAGGATGTCCAGATAAAGTTGGAATCCGCGATGTGGCATGCGCTCGAATGCGGAGTGAATCACTTTGAGACGGCGCGCGGTTATGGCAGTTCCGAGGTTCAGATGGGAATGGTTTTACCAAAGATGAACCGGGATCAGATTCTGGTTCAAACCAAGGTGGGACCGACCGATAACCCACGGGAATTTTTGGCGCAGTTTGATCAATCACTGCGAAACCTCAATCTGGAGTATGTCGACCTGTTGGCGATCCATGGGATCAATGACTCGACGACGCTGCATCAGTCCCTTCGGGATGGGGGCTGTCTGGAAATGGCGCGCCGTTTACAGTCCCAGGGTCGTGCGAGATACGTTGGATTCTCGACCCATGCTCCATTGGACATTATCCTGCAGGCGATTGAAACCGGCGGATTTGACTACGTGAATTTGCATTGGTATTTCGTGAACCAATCCAATCGGGAGGCATTGGAGGAGGCCCAACGACGAGGCATGGGTGTATTGATCATCAGCCCGAACGACAAAGGCGGAAAACTCTATGAACCCAGCGACAAACTGCTCCGCTTATGTGCCCCGCTGCATCCGATGGAGTTCAATGATTTGTTCACGTGGTCTCATCCGGCTGTTCACACGCTGAGTATGGGGCTTTCCCGCAAGGAAGACCTTGATTTGCATGTGCAGGCCTTACAGGGCCGATCGAATCCGGAACAGGTGGATGCGATTGCGGGTCGGTTGCATGCGGAGATGATCCATATGTTGGGAGAGGATTGGTGTCTGCATTGGGATGAAGGTTTGCCCGGATGGGAAACCGTTCCGGGTGGGGTGAACATTCGGGAGATCCTTCGCCTATGGACATGGGCCAAAGGCTTGGACATGGTGGGGTATGGCAAGATGCGGTACAACCTCCTCGGAAACGGGGGGCACTGGTTCCCGGGGAACAAAGCCGCGGTGGTTCATGACGAGGCGATCCGAAGGGCCTGCCATTCAAACCGGTTTTCGTCGGATATTCCCGGTATCCTCCGGGAAGCGCACGAGCTATTCAACGAGGTGGATCGCAAACGCCTCAGTCAGAGCGACTAGGGGATCTTCAATAAGACCCGGGTCGTCGAGGTTGAGGGGGTGGAGCTTCGGCAGTTGAGTGCGAAACCACTTGAGTTGTTTGCTCACCAGCTGGTCGGTGTGCAGGGAAATGGTGGATTCAAGATTTTCCTCCGTTAGGCTGCCGTTTTGCATATCGATCACCTCACGGTATCCAATTGATCCGCAGGCGCTGGGATTCTGTTCGAAACCCATTTCACGAAGCCTGGTGACTTCGTCAATGAGTCCGGCCTGGAGCATGGCGCGGGTGCGTTCGGTGATCCGTTTCCGGATGATGCTTCTGTCGCGCTGGAGCAGAACGCCCGTTTTCGGAAGGTTTGCGAAGGGAAGAGGGGCTTCCCGCAGTCGGGCCTTCAGTTCTGAAATGGAGCACCCGGAAGCGAGACAACGTTTCAGTGCCGGAATCACCCTTCGGGGGTTACACAGATCAATGCGGTCTGTGTCCTCTGGGGAGACTTGCCGAAGCCTTGAAACCACCCCGTTCAGCCCCTCGCAATCGTAGAGTTTGTCGACTTCCATTTCGATCTCCTGAGGGATGACCAATGGGTCGACAACCGGCGCGAAAAAAGCCTTCAAATAGAACCCGCTGCCGCCGGTAACCAGAATCGATTTTCCCCGGGATGCGATATCCTCAATCGCGTGTTTGGCAACTTCGATATAACGGGCCACATTGAAAGCTTCCGATGGCGGCACCAAGTCGATTCCATGATGGGCAACCCTGCTTCGTTCCTCCTTCGTTGGTTTTGCGGTCCCGATATCCATACCCTGATAGAACAGGAGCGAATCGCAGGATAGAATCTCGGCATTGTTCGCCTCAGCCCATCGCAGTGTGAGCTCTGTTTTACCGACAGCGGTCGGTCCGGTCACAATATGGAGAACAGGCATTGCCTGAGCCTGAGAAGAACGCATCATTTCTTAAACGCTAGATAACGACACGAGTTAAGCAATTTCCATGTGTGCGCCCTTCGATGGATGGGCCGGTTACAGAGTCCAGAACAGGCTGAAGCGATTTCGAATCATGAACTTGCGATTGAAAGGTATCCAATCTTAGGGTTGGTTTTGTCATGGATCGGGCAAGCAGACTACGATCGGCTGTAAACCTTTGTTAGGGGGTCGGAATGCCCAGAAGCCCAATCAAAACCTTTGCAAAGAGGGTCATGAGAATCAATGCAATCGGATAGGCCGTGGCGTAGGACACAATCGGTTCCTGTGAATCGGTTGAGGCAGTGAGTGATCCGAGGGCAGGGGTGCTGGTCATCCCGCCACAGATTCCCCCAAGTGCCTGCATCCGGGTGAGTTTCAGGGGGCCTCTTGCCACCGCGTAGGCGATGAGCATGGGCGCCAGAGTGACCGCTGCTCCGAGGAGAAAAAGTCCCCAACCGTGTTGGGACACGGTGTCGACCAGTTGTGCGCCACCGGTGATTCCGGCATCCGCAAGGAAAAGCACCAATCCGAAGTCCTGAAGCAGGAGTCGGGTGGGTCGGGAAATGTGTCCGACGATAGGCCCGATCCGCCCGGCGTGCCCGAGAATGAGTGCCACAATCAACGGTCCTCCTGCGAGCCCAAGCGTCATTGGTGTGGAACCGGGAAGTCCGATCGGTATCATCCCCAGAAGAATTCCCGCCGACAAACCAAGCGCGATTGATATCAGCATGGTTTGGTCGAAAGCGTGGGGGCGATGCCCGATGTGTTGACCAAAACTCCGAAGGCCGGCCGGAAGCCCCACAACGGTTAGCACATCATAGGTCTCAATGCGTGTGTCAGCAGTGGGCACAAAGGTCTGATCCAAGCGCGTGATCCGAGTGATTATGACCCCATGGCCACGCAATGGCGCCAATTGTCTCAGAGTCTGCCCGGCTACGGATTTGGATGTGACTACAAAGCGTTGACGTTCGTTTTCGGTGTCAACGATGAAAGGCTGGTCGCTTCTCTTCCCAAGGAACTTGCAGGCGAGAAGAATGGAACGGGGCTTTCCGACTACCAGCAGGAGTTGACCGGCCTCGAATCGGTCTTCATCTGTCAGCGGAATCAAGCGTCCGTCCTTCATGACGCGGGAAACCTGGCATTCCGTAATTTCGGGAAGGTCGCTTTCGCCTATTTTAGAGCCGAAGAGATTGGGGTTGGTCACTTCGATGAGCGACTTCTCGACATCCTGTGACTCCGGCGGGATGCTTTGAGCATCCTGAGGGCTGCGATTGCGCAGCAATCTCGGAAACAGCTGCACAAAGAGCACCACACCGATTACTCCAAACGGATAGGTGATTCCGTAGCCGATGGCGACATCGGACGAGAGGTGAAGTGCCCCTTCCGTGGCAGCGGCGAGTGCGGGCGTGCTGGTCATGGCTCCGGCGAATAAGCCGGCCGCAAGTGCGGTGGGAAGGTCGAGTAATTCCGCAAGTCCCCAGGCCGTTGCAGCTGCAGATACCACAATGATTAAACTCAGTTTTGCAAGCGAGCCACCTTCCCTCGCGAGTGCTGCGAAGAACCGGCCACCCGCCCCGATTCCCACGCAATAAACGAAAATTGCCAATCCGAAGCGTCCAATTTCGTCCGGAATCGCCAGCCCGAAATGACCTGCAATCAGTGCCACAAACAAAACCCCGGATGTTCCAAGGGATAATCCTTTGAAGCTTATGGCTCCGAGGAGCATGCCGAGGCCCGTGATGGCAAAAAGCGCCATGAGCGGGTTAGAGAATATCGTGTGGAAGGTGTTCATGACATTGGCGTCATTGATGGTGTCGACAACAGCGAATACGGAAATGCTGCGAACGACAGCGAAGCGTGTGTCAATGGATACCGCTATGCTGTTTTTGTCGAGCAGAAGTCGACAATTCTATCCACAATTCATAACCCTGATCGGGCATTCAGCGGTCGTGCTTTTTGCCAGGTCCATTCCCTTGTGATGGGGTTCCCTTGCCTGGATAGCGATTGGATGGATGGGGTGAGCCGGAGGGTGGCCGTATTCCGATAGCCGGCTGCCGTGGGACCTTGTTGTTGAATCTGGATGCTTTGGGTGTGGGAGGGCGTTTGGATTCAAATGATGGGCGCGGATGAATCTTGCCATGATCCTTGGGCGGGTTGTGGTCGCGCTTGCGGAAGGATCGGTCCGGAATGTGATTGGATGGACTGGTGTAACCTGACTTGGGCTCCTTGTTTAAACGGGGAGTCGGACGATGATCCCTGTCGGGGCGACGATCGGGTTTGAGGTTACCGGAAGAATGCCTCGAAGGGGAATGCCAGGCCTCCGGCTTTCTGAAACTGTCGTGTCGCGGGGCGACAGGTCTCGAAAAAGATGGGCGTTTGGAAGGGTTGGGAGATGGATGATAGTCATTCCGTCCGGGATTGTGGTTCCATTTCGGAGGGTTGTGATCCCTGAAACTGCGGGGATGAGGTTTGCGTGGTGGTGTCCAATCCCGGAATCTGTCGCGGTGGCTCCAGAATGGATCGCGGCGATGAAAATCCGGTCGATGCCATGGGCGGGATTGATACCAGTGGGTCCTCCAATGTGGTTTTACCACCCTTACGTTCCAACTGGCCCAGTCGAGATCGAAGCACAGCCATGATCCGATGCCAAACCAGGTGGCATATTCGATGGAGGGAACCCCGACATACCGGTCGACGTAGACGACCCGCGTGTCGTAGGTGGGAATGTAGACCACTTCCGGATCATTTGGGACGATCCGGATGACCTGATCCTCCGCGATAATCGATTGGTGCGGATCGGATTCGAGGTGCCCAAGTGCCCGGGCCCTTGCCCGCAGTCGTTGGATGGCCCGCATCACGTCTTCGGGCTGCGCGAGGAAGGCGTCTCCCACCTGAATGGCCCATTCAAGGTTCTCGTCCAGCTCGCGGACCACATCAGGGTAATGGGCCAATGCAATGACGCTCTCATCCCACGGCATGGTGTCGATGAGGCTTGAGTCCTTTTGGGAGTCAATGAATCTGGCGGATCGAACGATGTCAGTGGGGTTGGTGCAGGCGGGAAGCACCAGCGCAATGATCGAGTCGGGATATAATGCGATGGGCCCCAGCAGTTCCTCGAGTTCGGATGGGCTGAGGAATGGTATTTCCGCTGAGGATTCCACGGTTGTGTCTGCCGGTAGCGTGGTACCAAGAGCGAAAAGGCATGCCAAGGAAAGGAGGTTTCTGAATCGATTATTCATGATAGACGTGGGGTTAGCGGATAGACCTCAGGCTTTAGACGTGCGATTGCCGGCAAATATTCGCCGGAAAAATCAGATTCCCCGGATCAATTCGAGGTATTCCGGTGAATGCGGCTTGTCGGAATGCTTCCACCCGTTATGGACGAGCTTAAGCGACTGATTGAGGAGATCCGCGATAAAAGGGTCCCGCAGTTGATCTGGGTTTTGGAGCGGGACGAACCGTTTGTATTTGGTCGAACCTTTGAGCAGGCGGGCTGGATCCTTGAAGAGGCTGCCCAGATAGAATCCGAGTTCAATCCTATCCCTGCGTGGTGCAAGACAGCAGATACAGTCGTGGGCCGACTTGCGTGGATTTCTCTTCAGGAATGCAATAGTATTCCACCGGATGCATTGTTCATGGGGCGGCAGGGATTCTGTCAGCATGTGGTGACAATCCAGCAAGTGATCCAGCGTGGAACTGGAAAGATGGGCAAATGCGGAGACTATCGTCTTGGAATCGACCGTGCGCCCTTGCATGGTAAGGTGTTTCAATCTGGATGATTCTATGGACCTTAACCGGTTTTGTCGCCGAGAAAGTAAGCCCAGGACTCATCGCATGCACCTTGGATGAGTTTGCTCACAAACGGTCTTGCTTTTGGCTTTGCGGGCCGTCGGATCAGCTTGAGTCCCGCCTCGTGGGGAAGCCGGTTGGCTTTGATCGAGTTGCAGTGGATGGACGATGTTACCACGTTTTCCCAGGTTGTTTTGCCACCTCGCTCCTTTGGAATGATGTGGTCGAGATTTAGCATTTTCTGTGGAAATACTTTACCTGTGTATTGGCATCGGTATCCATCCCGCTCGAGGATACTCTGGCGGGAGAGCTTCACTTCCTGAACCGGTACCCTGTCAAAATACCGGAGGATAAGGACCTTCGGGACGCGCAGCGCGTAGTTGACGGTCCGCATCGCGGGCTGGGATTCGTCTGGCGGACAGTTGACCGAGTATTCGATCCACTGGGCCCCGTCATACATCCGGAAATCGCCGTTGTTGGGATCGATGACTTGTGCGTGGTCCTGAAAGAGAAGAGAAAAAGCTCTCCTAGCGCCCACCACATTGACGGGCTGCCAAACTCTGTTGAGAACCAGGACTCTATGGTCATCCTCCTCGTCCATGGCCGGAACTGTTGAAGACAAAGCAAGCCTTGTCAAGGATTCGCTACGAGCGAAAGCGTTCGAAATTGCGTGGAAATCCGGGGCACTGATACGGATTGAGATCCGTTCAAATTCCCCTGGATTCAACGGTCTGTTCCGGGTCTTCGGTGATGGAATCCGGAAGCATGGTGCCTGCCCATCCAAGCGCATCGTCCAGGTTTTGGAAAACGCGCGAAGGCAGTTTGTAGAATTGACGTTCGAACTCTGTGACCTGTTCACACTGGGGTGAGTGAGTGACAAACGCGGCTACGCAGGCTGACGTCTCCTGAAAGATGCGCCGGATTTCCCTTGGGTCCACGCTGTAAGTGTTCTTGCGATTGCTGATGTAGGCGTATGGCATTTCGCCAAAGTGCTCGCGAATGTGTCCAATGATGCTGCTGACTTGATCAGTCCGGATGTCAACGCCTTCATTGCATTCGATAATCACGCAAGTGGGGGAAAACTGCAAATTGCAGAATTTCAGATGATGGGATTTGTAGGCAGATTCCATTCGTGTCGGGTTCGTCGTCGTGTAACGTTGTAAGCAGTAAAAGCCTCGTTAATCGACAACCGACAACGAAAAAAAAGGCCCAATCCGCAAACACGCGAAAAAGGCCTTTTTGAAAAATTGGATACGATTGTAGGGTATTTAAAAACCGTCCTCAAGAACGAGACGTGATCTCGATTAGATGAAATCCGAATTGAGTCTTGACAGGGCCGAGTACTTCTCCAACGGGATCGCGGAAAACAACTTCGTCGAACTCCTTGACCATCTGGCCGGGGCGGAATTCTCCGAGATCGCCTCCCGAGCGCTTGCCGGAAGGGCACTTGGAATACTTGCGAGCCATTTC
>JAQVLM010000092.1 GCA_028704125.1 Opitutales bacterium | reverse complement strand
CTCCACGTCCGCACGGACAGTCCGATGGTTCAGGACTGCCGCAAGGGCACTCTGGAGTTCCTGCTGATCAACCATCCGCTTGACTGCCCGATCTGCGACCAGGCCGGCGAATGCCGCCTGCAGGAATTCGCGACGGATTACGGCCGCGGTTACAGCCGCTTCGTCGAACAGAAAAACGTCAAACCCAAACGCACCCAGATCGGGCCACGGGTGATGCTGGACGACGAACGTTGCATCCTATGCTCGCGCTGCATCCGTTTCTGCCGCGAGATCATCCAAGATGACGTGCTCGGGTTCGTCAACCGCGGCAGCTACTCCACACTCACCGCCTATCCCGGGCGTCAACTCGACAGCAATTACTCGCTCAACACCGTGGACCTATGCCCGGTCGGAGCGCTCACCGACACCGATTTCCGCTTCAAGATGCGCGTGTGGTTTCTCAAACCCGTATCCAGCATCTGCACCGAAAGCAGCGTGGGAGTCAACACGGAGGTATGGTCACGGGAGGGCAAGAGCTACCGGATCACTCCACGGGAAAATGACGCGGTCAACGATTCCTGGATGGCGGACAGTGGACGGCGCCTTTACAAGCAGGTAGAAGCCGACAACCGCCTGCTCACCTGCAAAACAGGAGGAGCCGAAGTGAGCTTCGGAGAAGCCGTGGCCAAAGCGGCATCCATACTCGGATCGGCCAAACTTGCCATCGTGGGATCGGCCCACAGCTCGGTGGAGGAACAGTTTGCGCTGGCATTGCTCGCCAAGGCGAAGAAGGCATCTGTATCCATTCCCGCTCACACAGGGGAAGGCGACGGCATCCTGATCTCATCCGACCGCAGCCCGAACACGCGCGGCGCACTTGTCACGGGACTGGTCAACACGCTGCCAAATCCCAAGCTGAGTGATCTCGAATCCGCGATCACTTCCGGAAAAATCGATGCGCTGTTGGTCGTTCGGGAAGACATCACGCAGGCGGGAATCGAAGCCGCAAAGCTGGCAGGCATCCGAATTGTTTTCATCGGTACGCACGCAAACGCGACCAGCCAGGCCGCGCAGGTCGTAATCCCGATCCCCACCGTGTTTGAACGCACCGGCACCTTTATCAACCAGAATTTCCGCATCCAGAAGTTCAACACCTGTGTGCCCGCACCCGCCGACATGCGATCCGAACTCAAGGTCATCTCCGAAATCGCTCAGGCGATCGGTATTGAAGGACTGGATGGACTGACCGTTTCCCAAGTCTGGAAACAGATGACCACTGAAGTGCAGGAACTCACCGGCCTCAGTTTCGAGAGCATCCCCGACCATGGCACGCAACTGCAGGCTGGCCGGTTCTCATCGATCCGTTTCCCCGAAGGCCCCTCGCTCCGCTACACCCCCGGGGCCACATCCACCGCTAAAGCATAACAGGAAGCAACGGACATGGACTGGATACAATTGGCAATCGAAGCAGGTTTCGGCCTCGCCTTCATCATCGTGGTCATGAGCATGGCCGGCCTCACCGTGGTCGCTGAGCGCAAGTTCTGCGGATTCATTCAAGGGCGGCTCGGTCCCAACCGGACCACCATCCCGATTCTCGGGTCAATCCCGTTTTTCGGGCGCCTGATCACCCGGATGGGACTGTTCCAGCTCGTGGCAGACGGTTCCAAGTTCCTTTTCAAGGAGGAAATCGTTCCCGGCCACGTCAACAAGTTCTACTACAATCTTGCCCCGATCGTGGCACTGATTCCACCGCTCGTGCCCCTGGTGGTTTTGCCTTTCGGGCAAATGACCCTCGCCGACGGAACAATCCGCCAACTGATTATCGCGAACGTGGACATCGGAATGCTGGTGATCCTCGCCTTCTCTTCGCTCGGCGTGTATGGCACCGTCCTTGCCGGATGGGCTGCGAACAGCAAATACCCCTTCATGGGAGGCATCCGCGCTTCCGCCCAGATGATTTCCTACGAACTCACAATGGGGCTCTCCATTCTCCCCGTATTTCTCTGGGCCAACGTCCCCGGCAGCACAGAGGGTCTTAGCATCGCCAACATTGTGGTGTTCCAGCAAACCCACTGGTTTGTCTACCTGCAACCACTCACCGCCCTGCTCTTCCTGGTCGCGTTGTTCGCGGAAACCAACCGTGCCCCATTTGACATGGCAGAATCCGAGACCGACCTTGTCGGCGGATTCCACACCGAATACGGAGCCTTCAAGTTCGGGATCTTCTTCGTATCCGAGTATGCGCACGTGATTGTCGGGTCCGGACTGTTCGTGCTGCTCTTCCTGGGCGGTTCCAATTTTCTGCCCATGTTACCGAACCCATGGCCTATCGGCATCCCGGGTGCGATTCTGTCCACGCTCTGGTTCATTGCCAAGACATCGGCGCTTGTGTTTTTCTTCATCTGGATCCGCTGGACCCTTCCGCGCTTCCGCTACGACCAGGTCATGAACCTCGGCTGGAAAATGCTCCTGCCGGTCGCCATCGCCAATCTGGTCTTCGTCATGGTGCTGCTTGCAAAGATCACACCGGTCGCAGCCCAGTAATCCCGCAACTTGGAATTTCCGATCATGCCTGGTAAAGTCAAAGAGATCGAGCGCAAGCCCCTCAGTCTGGCAGAGAAAACCTTTCTGCCACAGATCGTGAGCGGCCTCAAAGTCACCTGCGCCAACATGCTCCGCAAAAAGGTGACCCGGGAGTATCCGGATGTCCTGCCCCCCATTCCTCCCGGCTACCGTGGGATGCCCACGCTCGTGAAGGACCCCGATGGCCGCGAGAAGTGCGTATCCTGTCAGCTCTGCGAATTTGTGTGCCCGCCCAAGGCGATCCGCATCACCCCCGGGGCCATTCCCGAAGGTAGCCCGAATGCGCACGTTGAAAAGGCACCTCAGGAGTTCGAGATCGACATGCTCCGCTGCATTTACTGTGGCATGTGCCAGGAAGTTTGCCCGGAAGAAGCCATCTTTCTCCAGAACAAGTTCACGCTCAACGGCCTGTCGAGGCAGGAATTGGTCTTCAACAAGGAGCGTCTTTACGAAGCCGGCGGAACCCTGCAGGACCAACACTTCAAGTGGAAAAAGAAGAAAGAAGCCGAAGAACACGGTAACGCCCAACATTGACAACGGAGCCCGTCCACCATGCACGAGATATTCTTTTATTTTTTGGTCGCCCTCACCGCATTGAGTTCGCTCTCGGTGGTTCTGGGCCGTAATCCGGTCAACGGAGCGATGTCGATGATCCTCGCACTGGTCGGCACGGCCGGGCTCTTCGCGATGCTCGGATCTTACATGTTGGCCGCGCTCCAGATTCTGGTCTATGCCGGAGCCGTGATGGTGTTGTTCGTGTTCATCATCATGCTGATCGACATCCCCGCAACCGCCGCCTACCGGCACCACTGGGGCACCCTCGTGGCAGCCATTCTGTCGACGCTCACCTTGGGCGGAGGACTCACCTTCCTGTTCCTTGCCCCTGAATTCCGGCAGTCGATGCCTGAAATCGCAGGCGCTGCAAGCAATGGGAGCGGACTGGTTTTCTCTTCGCAAGCTGTGGCCTATGGCGCCGGTTTGATGGGCAAGTATATGCTACTGGTTCAGGTTGTCGGGATTCTGCTCCTCGTCGCCATGATCGGTGTCATTGTGGTCAGCAAGGACCTTCGGGCAACCAACTCCGGCAAGTCACTGCCGACCCCTCCAGCCAACTGAACCCGGCCCAACACCCAAACGCACTATTGTCATGATGCTGAGCCATTATCTGATCGTATCGGGAATCCTTTTCTCGATTGGTTTTCTCGGGGTGCTGCTGCGCAAAAACACCCTTGTCGTCCTGATGAGCCTCGAACTGATGCTCAACGCCGTGAACCTGCTCTTCGTGGCATTCTCACGCTACAACCTTTCGCTCGACGGCTCGATCTTCGTGTTCTTTTCGATCACGGTAGCCGCCGCCGAAGTCGCAGTTGGACTTGCCATTGTGGTGGCATTGTTCCGCCTGAAACAGACCGTCTTCGTGGACGCGTTCAACGAAATGAAGAACTAAGCCATTGCCCGTCATGGTATCCAACGCAAACATTCTGATATTGTTCCTGCTGCCATTGTGCTCGGCTGGCCTGATCGCGCTCTTACTGGGCAAGTCCGGCCGGATTGCGGCCGGAGTATCCATCGCATCCGCCGCGGCCTGCCTGATCGTAGCCCTGCGCATGCTCTCCCACTGGGATATGGAAACGGTTCACCGGACCGTCACCTGGTATTCGATGGGCGATCTGAAAGTCACCCTCGGGTTTCTGCTCAACCCCACCGCCGCAGTTCTGCTGTTCGTGGTGACCTTTGTCGGCTTTTTCATCCATCTCTTCGCGGTCGAATACTCCGAACACGATGATGCGCGCGGACGGTTCTTTGGAGGGATGTCGATTTTCATGTTCTCGATGACCGGAATCGTGCTCTCGAGCAACCTGATCATGATGTTTGTATTCTGGGAATTGGTGGGATTCAGCTCCTACCTGCTGATCGGGCACTACCGCGAACGGGAATCCGCCGCAAATGCCGCCAACAAGGCATTCATTGTCAACCGTATCGGTGACTTCGGCTTCCTGATCGGGATCATCGCAATCTGGGCTAAATTTGGTACCACGGACCTGCTCGCGCTTGAGGCGATGGTGAGTGCGGATCCCTCCAAACTGCAAACCATGATCGGGCTGCTACTCTTCTGTGGGGTGCTTGGAAAATCCGCTCAGATGCCGCTTCACGTTTGGTTGCCCGACGCGATGGAAGGCCCCACCCCGGTTTCCGCCCTCATCCACGCGGCGACGATGGTTGCCGCCGGGGTATTCCTCATGTGCCGTGTGTTCTTCCTCTTTTCAGCAGATGCACTGGAGTGGATCATGTGGGTCGGAGTCGTCACGGCAATCTACTCGGGGATCTGTGCGATCACGCAGAAAGACATCAAGAAGATCCTCGCCTACTCCACGCTTTCGCAACTCGGTTACATGGTTGCGGCATTCGCGATCGGTACGGCAGCGGCTCACGCCGGACACGAGTATGGGGTTGGCGCTTCCCTCTTCCACCTTACCACCCATGCTTTCTTCAAAGCACTGCTCTTCCTTGCAGCCGGGTCGATCATCCACGCCACCCACCACGAACAGAACATCTTCCGTATGGGCGGCCTGATCTCCCGCATGCCATGGACGTCGGTTTGCTTCTCACTCGGGTTGCTCGCCCTCGTCGGATGCCCCGGATTCTCCGGTTTCTGGAGCAAGGAAGGCATTCTTTCCCTCGCATGGGAGCACGAGCGACCGGTGTTTTATGCGCTGCTCGCCGGAGTCGGCATCACCGCACTCTATATGGCACGGCTTTGGGTAACGGTATTCTTGGGCAACCCCAAGACCGAAGCGGTCGGGCATGCCAAGGAAAACAGTTGGGTCATGGTGCTGCCGCTGGTTGTGCTGGCCATCTACTCGGTATTCGCCGGCTGGTTCACGCCACTCTTCCCGAACTCCACCCTCCCGATCCTCGTGGACAGCATCCCGCACGCACCCGAGTCCATGAAAGTATGGCTGCCGATCCTTTCATTCGGCACGATGGTGGTGGGTCTTGTTCTGGGTGGCCTGATCTACAAATCCGGCGGTGAAAAGGACAATCTGGAAACCGGGCTGCCGTTCCTGTATCGCTTCATTCAATCCAAGCTCTGGTTTGACGAAATCTACCTCTTTTATGTGCAGCGCATCCAACAGCCCATTGCCCGCCTGCTTTCCCACATCGACCTCCTCGTGATATCCGGGGTCGGAATGCGCGGAATTGCGGGAGGTGGAGCCGGTCTCATGGGACAGGTTCTCCGGCTGCTCACAACCGGAAATGTCCACCACTACGTCTACTGGTTCGCGGTTGGCATCCTTGCCTGCGTGGCCGTGGTCGCCGGTCTATCCTGAACCAACCGACATTGCCGACTGCCGATCCATCCGAATCCAATGCCAACACTTTAGTGATATGTCCGAACTACTGATTCTTTCGATCACAATTCCGCTTGGGATGGCACTGCTCATCGCCATTCTGCCACGGAAGATGCCCGAATGGGCCGCCAAGGCGCTCGCCCTTATCGGATTTGCCCTGCCCGCGTTGTTTTCAATACGGGTGTTCCTGGCCTACTTCAAGGAAGGCGATGGTGGCTTTCTCTACCAGCGGGTCGTCCCTACGGGCCTCGACCAAAGCCTGGGCATTGCCCTCCGGATCGGAGTCAACGGCATATCGGTCGTCCTGATGCTGCTCGCCGCAATTGTGGGTCTTGCGGCCGGATGGGCAGCGATCGTATCCAAAGCCGAACGCAAGCGGACCTATCTCGTTCTCCTCCTCATCATGGTGAGCGGACTGCTCGGGATCTTCTCCACCTACGATATCTTTTACCTGTATTTCTTCCACGAAGTCGCGCTCATTCCCTCCTTCATCATGATCGCCATCTGGGGCGGGCCCAACCGCCGTCCAGCGGCCATGGAGATGACCATCTACCTGACCCTCGGGGCAATGGTATCCCTCGCTGGCCTGATCGGCATCTACGTCGGCAGCGGACTCGGATCCTTCGACCTGATCAGTCTTTCCGAACACCTTGCCAGCAACCCGATCGCCACGACGCTCGGACAATCCCTCTTCGGGATCCTCCTCTTCGGTCTTGGTATTCTGGTTTCCCTTTTTCCATTCCACAGCTGGGCGCCCCGTGGCTACACGGCAGCGCCGACTTCGGTCGCCATGCTTCACGCCGGTGTGCTCAAAAAGTTCGGGCTCTACACACTCATACAGGTCGGACTCCCGCTCCTCGGCAGTGCGGCCTTCCGCTGGACCGATACCCTTACCGTGCTTGCATTGGGGAACATCATCATCATCGGGCTGATCACCATGGCGCAACGGGATCTCAAGCAGATGATCTCCTACGCATCGGTCATGCACATGGGTTACATTTTCCTCGGCATCGCAACTGTCAGCATGCTGGGTGCCGGAGGCGCGGTCTTCCTCATGTTGGCGCACGGACTCTCGGTCGCCGCACTTTTCCATCTTGCCACAGCGGTTCAACACCGGTGCCGCACCTTCAACCTCGATGAAATGGGCGGACTCGGGAAGGAAGCCCCCGTTCTTTGCGGGCTCTTCATGACCGCGATGCTCGCAAGCGTCGGGCTTCCGGGATTTGCAAACTTCTGGGGTGAATTCACGGTCTTCGCCAGTATCTGGCAATGGAAGCCCCTGATTCTCGTGCTGGCACTCACCGGCATCGTGATCTCTGCGATCTACGGACTCCGCGCCGTTTCCAGGACTTTCTTCGGGCAACCCACTGAGGCCTTCCGCGAGATTCGGACCCGCCATCTGGTCAGCGACATCGGATGGGCGGAGCGTATCCCGGCGGTCATTCTTCTCATCGCCTTGCTGGTATTCGGGTTGATCCCCCATTGGGCCGGGAATCCCGTCGAAAAAGCGGTCGCCGGAATCTGGCAGAAACAGAGCGACCTGAACATCACCGGTCAACGTCTGGATGTGCGGGACGCCGGATCCCTCATTGCGCCCGACGAAGCAAACGAATCAGCACCCCAACCCTGACCCACGTCAACCTACCGAATCCCTTTGGTCAACATGGACACACAATTGCTCAAATCTCTGGCCGACACTCAGGAGTGGATGCTTCTGGGACCTGAAATCGCTCTCGCAGCCGGAGCGCTTGCCCTGCTGCTGGTCGAGGCATTCCTACCGGCCCGCCTGCGCGTCTGGACCTTCCGGCTGGGCCTGATCCTCAACCTCGGGGTGCTCGCATGGGTATTTATATCGACCCAATACACCCCCTGCCCGGTCAACAGCACCATGGAAGCGCATACCGCGTTTGGCGGCCTGATCGGAACCTCTCTCTTTGCCAACCAATTCCGCGTGATCTTCCTGCTCGGGAACACGCTGTTCTTCTGGGTCGCCTCGAACTACCTCCGCAACCGCAAACTCCCGGCGTCCGAGCTCGCGATCCTCTCCACGTTGGTGACGGCAGCCATGATGCTGCTCGTGCACAGTCAGCATTTTGCCACCCTTTTCGTCGCGCTGGAGACCGTTACGATCGGGCTCTACGCGATGGTCAGCTACGCCCGCCTGAGCCGCTTCTCCCTCGAGGCCGGCATCAAGTATCTGATCCTCGGAGGCACCAGCACCGCCGTGCTCCTCTTCGGGATTGGGCTCCTTTACGGAGCGGGCGGAAACTCCGCCTTCAACGGCTCTGTATCTGATCCGCTTCAATTCTCCCAGCTGTCGGCCTTCCTTGACCTCAATCAGGGAAATGCCATCGCCCGCCTCGGGGTGCTCATGGTGTTGGCCTCTGTTGCTTTCAAAATCGGGCTGGTTCCCTTCCAGATATGGATCCCCGACGTCTATCAAGGGGCACCGACACCGGTTACCGCCTTCCTCGCAGTCAGCTCCAAAGCTGCCGGCCTTGGCGTGCTTCTCATCCTCGTCAAAGCATCTGGTCCCTTTGAGCCCATGCGCGGCTTTCTCACCCCCATCCTGACGGTCGTGACGCTGATCACCCTCGTTTATGGGAACCTCGTCGCCCTCGCCTACACAAACGTCAAACGCCTCCTTGGCATGTCAGGCATTTCCCACGCCGGCTTCCTCATGATCGGGGTGCTGGTGCTCATGTCAGAAGAAGGCGTCATGTGGATTTCCGGAGCCCTCACCTTCTACCTATTGGTATATCTCGTGGGGTCCTATGCGGTGTTCGGGGTCATGTCCGTGCTCAACCCTGCAGCCGATGAAGACCAGGACCTCTACGACTACACCCATCTTTCGGAAAAACGGCCCGGGCTCGCCGCTATGATTGCGATGGGCCTCGGCTCAATGGCCGGTATCCCACCCCTCGGAGGATTTGTCGCAAAAGCAGCCGTCTTCATTGCCGCATGGTATTCCGGCATGTTCACGCTGGTATTTGTCGGACTCGCCTGTGTCGTGGTTTCGATCTACTACTACTTCAAGTGGATCCGTGAGGCATACTACAGCGATCCCATGCCCGACTACGAAGGCGAGGAGGCACCTCAAGGCGAACGCAGCTTCCCCGGTGCCCGCTTGGGTGACAAGGGTGTGTTTATTCTTTTGGGCGCCGCTTTGCTCATCCTCGGTTTGATGCCCGGAAACCTTATCAGCCTGCTCTCCTCCTTTTGATACAGCGGTGGCCCGCACTTTCCGGGCCGCCACAGTCGAATC
>JAQVLM010000091.1 GCA_028704125.1 Opitutales bacterium | reverse complement strand
CCGGGTTTGGTCAGGACTCGACTGGAAGTCCCTGACACCATGCACGGGGCCGGGTATGCTGAAGGAGTTTCCATCTATAGCAGATACCTGTAAAAATTCCGGGCCGGATGTGCCTGCGAGAAGAAAACTGGAACTGGAGAGGAAATGCAATGCCTGCACAGGGGTTCCATCGGTTTCAAGGAGGTGATCTATATCTGAGTCAGGATGAACCCCTGAAATCCTCACGCGCCCTTCGCTGTCTCCCCAAGCGATGCACTGCTGGTCGCCAGAGATGCGAATTGCCGTCGGATACGATGTTTCGAGGAAAACAGTCTGGAAATGCGAGTCCCCTATGGATCCCCATTTGACTGTCCCGTCGAGGGATGCGGATGCCCACAGGGTACCATCGGCGCTGAGATCAATATCGGTGAGTGTGTTTCCGTGTCCGGGAATCATCCAGTCGATGCCTGTTTCGACTCCATCCTGAGTTGATTCAGCGGCCGCAACAACCGGGGCAAACGCAACCGTGACAAGGCTGAGAATGAGCTGGAGGGCGTGCAGGAGTCGAAGCATAGGACAAAAGAGATCCAAAATGGAGAAGCGGTTTTTGAGACCGGTATTCAGTTCCAATATTCTCAGAAGTGGACGGGTAGGTCAAGAGCGGGGATCGGACCGGATCGGTATCCCGTGTTTTTTGTCGGGTTTGCACCTTTGTGCATGGGCTTGCCATTGAGGTCATTTTGCCTTCAGTCTACCTGATACCACCGGATGCCGCTTTTGTTTCAATACCCCCTTTATCTGGCTTGGATTCGTTTCAACCCGGCGCGTCTCTGGATGGTCGTGTGTGTGAAGTCTGGATTTTCACGTGTGGCTCGATGCAACTTTTCCCTAAAATAACACAACCCCCTAAATAAGGAATCGAACATGAAGACGAATTGGAATGCTGTGCTGACAGGAGCTGTCCTGTGTGCGTCAATGGTTTGCTTTGCAGAGGAAGTTGCGGATGTGTCGGATGAAGTGCTGCTTGAACTGTATGAAGGCGCCCGCGTAACGGATGTGGTCGATGGGCTTGTGACGGTCGGGTATATGGATGTCGGGGTGATGGATCCCGAGATCTCTCCACTCTGGCGGGACGAGAAATCAATGGAGCTTCGTTTTGCGGGGATTGCGGTAACGGTGAGGTATGGCCCGACCAATCGCCCCCGGAATGCGGGGGCGGACCTGACCGATCCGGCGAACTACCAGAAATACCGCGATTGGCGAGGGCATTGGTATTGGAAGCTTTCCAATGAGCCTTTCGACGAATTCATCAAGCCGGGCTCCGTGATCGTGATGGATAACAAGGATGACAACGATGCGGGCTCAACCGGCTCAAAGAACATTCTCGGATGGAAGAAGAAGGGTGCTGTGGGCTTGGTTACCGCCGGAGGGATCCGGGATATCGATGAGATCATCCTCCAGCGCAACCCCGTCTACACGAACTACTTCGAAAGAGGGCGAGGCGAGCGGATCGGGCGCAATGAGGTGATCGATGTTCAGCGCCCGGTGGTGGTGGGCGGTGTCACCGTTTATCCCGGAGATGTTGTGGTTGCGGACTCGGACGGGGTCGTTGTTGTTCCCAGACGGGTAGCCGTGAGGGTGGGGCAGATCGCGTATCAGGAGCTCGTGGATGACATTGTGGGACGGCGTGAGTTCTACCAGGGACTTGGCTGGGAGTTGGATGAGACGGTCCGTGAGCGTGAAACTCCAGCGGCGTTTTTCAAGCGTCTCGGGTTGCCGGAAGACCCCAACCAGCCGGCCAATTGATCCGGTTTCATGCTCCCTTGATTCCCCATCCCGTAGCGGAATACGTGAGTATTCCGAAAACGCGTGCTCTTGGCGTGGCGCGTGGGAATGGAATAAAGACGGAACGCTTACGCGTCCCGCTACGAGAAGAGGCATTCCCGGGTGTCACTTCTCCGCGGCTTTCTGTCCCGTAGCGGAATACGTGAGTATTCCGGAGTAGTATGATCCTGAGGAGACTCAGGAAACCCGCAAAGCCTGTCAATAATACGCATCGTTGCGGTTGACCATGCAGGGCGCCTGGAAAAAACGGTCGTTGTGTCCTTCATTGCCGATTCGCAATTTCATGGTTTTTCCGCACTTGGTGCAGCGCCCCTCGAAATGGGTCCGTTCAGCATTGGGATAAAGCCTCACGTAGGTATTGCACCCGATAAAGTGAATCCCGATGAATTTCTTGCTTGAGGCCGCTGACTGTTCCAGAGGTCCGGACATTTCCTACTAGAATCGGCAAAAATCCTATTTGCTAAAATTCAGAATGCAGAACGGGCATAGGTGGCCTTTGTGCACGGAAATCCGGAGCGGGTCAGGGAGCGAGAATGGAGTCTGAGTCGAGATCATCTCGGCCATGAGTGGGGAGGAGGTTAGTTGCTGATCCAATGGCGGAGTCCAAGGGATTGAATACCCGTGGGAGTGTAACAAAGTTGTAAATGCTCCAAGTAACGGAGGATCGGATCAGAAATGTCAAAATCCCGCTCAAGTTTCCGCGGAAGCGGCCGAAAATAGATGCGTTGGCAAGAAGGCCAACATAGACAACAAAAACAATATAACCAGAAAGGTCATATCATGTCAGAAGTAACACTATCCGCGGGCATTCGTTCAAATCTGATTTCGCTTCAGAACACGAACAAGCTTCTTTCGCAGACTCAGACCCGTCTTGCCACTGGTAAGAAGGTGAATTCTGCTATCGACAATCCGAACAACTACTTTAAGGCAGCCAGCCTTACGGACCGTGCTACGGGGTTGAACGGGCGCTTGGACGCAATGGGGCAGGCAATTTCCACGATTAAGTCCGCAGACCAGGCGATTACCTCGATCCGCACGCTTACGGCCCAGATGAAGGCTGTTGCAGAAGACGCCAAAGGCGAAAATGATGCAGCTGCCCGTGAAAATTTGGGAACACAGTTCAATGAACTGTTGAAGCAGGTCGACCAACTCGCCAAAGACGCTGTGTATGCAGGCGTGAACTTCCTGCAGGGTTCAACGGTAGAGAACACAGACCCCGCCCTCAAAGGCAATCAGGAATTGACCGTTCAGTTCAATGAAAAACTGGATAAATCGACCCTGAACGTTCAAGGGTTCTCGGTAGGTCGTGCTGATTATGGCGAAGGTGATGCTCCGACAGCCTTGTCGTTGTCTGGATCTGAATTGGGTCTGACCAACGTGACGATCGGTGTTCACTCCGATGGAACGGGAGCGAAGACTTCCACTGCCAATGAAGTATTCTTTGGTGGGGACAGTTACAAGGCCGATATGGACACCTTGATCACCAACATCGAAAACTTCGAGGCGCAGTTGAGCACCGCATCGAAGAGCTTGGCCAATAACCTCAGCGTTATCACCACCCGTCAGGACTTCACCCAGAAACAGGTGAACATTCTGAACGAAGGTGCCGACAAGCTGACCTTGGCTGACCTCAACGAAGAAGGTGCAAACCTCCTTGCCTTGAACACGGCACAGCAATTGGGTATTGGAGCTCTGTCCTTGGCTTCGCAAGCCAATCAGCAGGTCCTCCAGCTCGTTGGATGATGAGGATTCTCTCGCTGATCGTGAGATCGGCGATTCAGAAGGCGAAACCCCCGGGTTTCGCCTTTTTTCGTTTTCTCAGGACACTGGTTTCAACATGAACATCGTCATGTTCATGCTCGATGCGGTTGCAGTGTTGACGGGAACTCACCCTGAAATGCTACGTGGTCGGGAATGAGCGGATCGATCAGGAATCGAAGGGCTGGAAAGTCTTTACCTCGGTTGAGGCCGCTTTCGAAACCTGACGTCTGTCAAAGCATAACCCGATCCGGAGAAATCCGGATCGGGTTTGAAAGGGGTGGGATATCACTCTCTGGAGAGTGTTATCGGATCAGGGCACCAAGTGGGCCTGGATATTGAGCATGATCTCCACGTCATTGCCCACAACTCCTTGGCCGTAGGTGATGCCCCAATCGCGCCTGTCGATGGTAACCGATGCGTCCCAACCCGATATCTGCTTGCCTCCCATCCCTACTCCGAATCCGAGGAGGCGGACATCCAGCGTTACCGGTTTGGTGACGTCGCGAATGGTAAGGTTGCCTTCAACTTCGAATTGGTCTTTGCCCACTTCTTTCCAGCTTGTGGATTGGAAGGTCATTTTGGGAAAACGATCGGTCGAGAAGAAGTCATCATTCATGAGGTGTTTGTCCCGGTCAGCATTATGGGTATTGACGCTGGAAACCTCAATTTCGGCCTTCGCAACATTATTTGTGATGTCGTCCTTGTCGAACAAGAGCTCACCCGAAAAAGATCCGAAGCTTCCCGGTACTTTGGTGAAGAAATGCCTTACCGAAAAACTGACGCCTGAATGAACCGGGTCAATGCGGTAGGTTTCCTGTGTGGCCGTGGCCATAGCCGGAAGGATGATTGAAGCGAGGATGAAACTGAGCGTGATTTTCATGGTTGTTAGTTTTTGAGTTCAATCCTCATAACGTATGAATTGAAGCTGGCTATGCGCCCGAGGCGCTTTCCCTGGCGGGTATTTTCACTGCTTATTCAGCGAATCGCAGTATCAGGCGAATCAATTGCTGATACTCACCTTGGGTAAAGATGAACCCAAGCTATGCGAGGGGCTCTTCCTGTCGGTGCAGATGGAGACGTCCCATGACTGAGCAGACGACAGCCAGCGCCGGTAGCCCAAGCAGCAGGGTAACCTGGCCGGCCATGGCGTCGATGAGGAATTTCCTTGTGAAAGCAGCGGAAGGGCCGATCGAATCGGCGAGCAACAAAGTCAAAAACACCATGAGGATCCAGTGGACTGCTGACCCGTAGATCAGCGTGAGATTCCATGACTTCATCCGGTAGTCTGCTCTTCTCCGGATCAAGTCAGCTGAGATCAGTAGCCCGATGGGTATCATCCAGCCCCGTAGGTCAGGATAAGTGGTTTCGATTGCAATTGTTCCCAATAGGGTCAGCGCAATCGCAGCTGGTGGTTTGAAGAAGGCAGATGGAAAGACCATGAAGCAAGCAAAACCGGGGATCCATATCCCCCAGATTGAGAGGATGTGGTTAGCCCCGGCAATTGAATACCACAATACAGCGGTCGCGATAATGATCACAATCAATTGTCCACTCCACCTTATTCCGACAGGAAAGGAAAGGGGAGTGGACGGTCGCATGTTATCCAATGGCTGTCTGCAGCTTCGGGTAAACCCGAATCACTGTCCCTGTATCAACTCGGCGAAGCGCTGATTGATGAATTCCTCAATCCGTCCCTCATAGGCCGTGAGCCGGGTTTCCACCGCTTGATCCACCAGTGCGTAGAGGTATTCCTCGCTCACTGCCTGTGCAATTTCGGTGGCCAGTTCCCGTGTTAATTGCTGGGTCATCTCGCGGGCCACTTCTTCACTGACCATTCTGGCGGTGATCCCGGCGGCATCCCTGGCAACATTTGCGCCGATTTCTTTGGCAATCTCAGTCGCAGCCTGCTTTGCGGCATCCGTTGCCGCGCGCTCGGCTGCCGCTTTGGCGACATCACCCGCGACTTGGATCGCCCGCTCGGTGGCGGCGTTGGTGGCAACAGCCACGGCGATTTCCTCTGCTTTTGCGGCAGCGGCGCCCCGTGCAACTTCGGTGGCGGCATTCTGTGCAGCGGCAATGGCGATGCCGGGCGCTCTGTCCCGTGCAATTTCGCGAGCCACTTCTTCCACTGCCTTCATGGATGCCTCGCGAGCCACCTTGGTCGACACCTCAATGGCCATCTTGGAAGCCGCTTCGGTGACAATTCCAGGAGCCATTTCAGCCGCGATCCTTTCGGCAATTTCGGCGGCAGTGGTCCGGATGGCCTCCTCGGCAATCGGTTTGGCGATGATCCGGGTCAGCTCAAGCGCGACATCCTTGGATGTTTTCTTCGCATGCTCTTCCGCGATGCGTTCCGCCACTTCCTTTGCAATCGCGCCGGAGACCTCGCGGGCAACCTGCTCGCTGACTTCCAGTGCGTTGCGTTCGGCTACTTCGCGTGCAATTGGTCCGGCCGTTTCTTTGACGGCGGTCTCAGCATAGGCCTTAGCGCTCTTCTCAGCGATGTCGGCGGCCGTTGTTCTCGCGATTTCGTCGGCTACCCTTTCGGCAACCGATGACGCAACACTCCTGGCTTCCTGTGTGCTGATTTCGCGTGCGTTGGTCTCCGCAATTTCGCGTGCGATCGGTTCGGCGGTCTCCCGAACCGCTTTTTCGGCAATCGCATTCGCTTTGGCCTCGGCAATCTCAGTGGCGAGCTTTCTCGCGACTTCTTCGGCCACTTTTTCGGCAACTGTGGATGCGACCGACCGGGCTTCCTGTTCGGCGTGGATTTTCGCTGTTTCCTCAGCTACTTGAGCTGACTTCTCAAGCGCTGTCGCTTCCGCAATTTTACGGGCGATCTTGTCAGAAATATCGGTTGCGATGGTGCGGGCCGTTTCCGTCGCAACTTCAGTCGACACCTTTTCCGCATTTTGTGAAGCGACCGCTTTTGCCTCGGTAGCCGCTTCCCGTTCGGCGGTTTCCTTGGCGACCGATTTGGCCGTCTCGGTGGCAAGGCTTGTGGCGATGTCCGTGGCGACGGAAAAACTGGTTTCCTCCGCTGTCTTTTTGGAGACTTCCGTCGCTATTTCGGTCGCAACCCGGGTAGCGGTTTCTTTTGCAACATCCGGTGCGATTTCGTTGGACCGTTGTGTTGCGATCTCGGTGGAAAGCTTCTCGGCAATGCTCCTCGCAATCGATTCGGCAACTTCGGTTGTCACAGCTTGTGCAACCGTCTCCGCGACTTTCTCCGCACAGGCTTTTGCAACGGTTTCCGCTGTGGAACGTGCCGTGTCTTCCGCAACGGAGTTTGCCTTTTTCGTTGCGGCATCCGTGGCAATGCCCGGGACAATGTCCTTTGTCACCGACTCAGCAAGGGCCTTGGAGGTCGTGGAAGCGACTTCCCGTGCGGTTTTTTCGGCCACCTGGGTGGCAACCTTCTCCGAGACTTGACGGGATATCTTCTCGGCATTCTTGAGCGTCTGTGTCTCAGCTATATCGCGAACGACATAGTCGACCCGTTTGGCAGTCAGTTCCTCAGCGATTCTTCTGGCTGTGTCCTCAGCGGCTGTTCGTGCAGCTGTTCGTGCGATTTCCCGTGCAATGGATTCTGCCGCCATGATCGCGGCGGGTTGAGAGACCTGCCGTGCAATGGCTTCAGCAATTTCGGAAGCCTTGGGTTTGGCAATGTCGGAGACGCACTTCTCGACGAGTTCGTGCGCGAGAATATCGCTGCGGTTGCGGAGCATGTCCTCAACCAGCTCGGCCGACATTTCGGTCTCGATGTGATGGCGAAGCGATACCTCGATTTTTTTTGAAAGACCTTCAATGGTATCGGATGCCATTTTGTCAACCGCCACCTGAGCAATCGCCGTTGCTTTTTCGATGATGGCATCCTGAAGGGGTTGGGGAAACTCCTCGAGGACCGTTGGAATGGGCGCGGCGGCCGGGGTTGGAGCCTCGGGAATGAACTTGGGTAGCATCCCGGGCAGCAAGCGCTCAAGGGCGGGCATGAGGGTCTCGTCCGTCATCTGAACGGGTTGAGGAACTGTCTCGGGCTGAATAGCCTCAATCGTTTGTTCCGGTTCTTCCGCACTCGATTCAGCCGCGGCTTTTTTGGAGCCTTTCTTTTTTCCCTTCTCCGGCTTGGCCACTTCTTCTTCCGGGGGAGGGGCGGACTCCTCCGGAATCTCCGGAGGTATAATCTCTGTTTCCAAGGTGGAGTCCAGCGGTGCATCCTGATCCGGTCCTTCCACGAGATCCTGAACGGGTGGATTGAGGGAATCCGGATTCTCCTGATCTGCAGGCATCACTTCCTCAACAGGGATGGATTCGTCAGCAGGTATTGAATCCTCGGCAGGGATGGACTCGTCGGCAGGGATGAGAATGTCCTCGGCGGGTGCCGTGTTCTCAAAAGCAATCCCATTGGCTTCAGAAAAGGCATTGTCGCTGGAATCCGGTTGAGGTTCCGGTTCAAGGATCTCGGGTGTTTCCGCGATATCCGTGACCGCGGTGTCCGGTGCCATACCCTGAACAGGTTCCACCTGAGGGTCATCGAGATCCAGTTCCTGCCAAGGAGGCTCAGCCACATCAGCATAAGCAACGGGCAGTACCATCACTTCGGCCAGAGGGTTGATCTCTTTGTTTCTAGCGGCCTCGTTGAGGCTCACCGGATCGGTATAAACATTCCCGTCAACGGACATCCACCAGATGTCGTCTACATCGTTTTCCAGGAGCCAATTGCGGAGGTCCAGCAATTTCATGTGCCTAAAATTGCTTTGTTTACAATTGGAGTCAAGCGCTGTTGTGGCGGAATGAGGGGCGATTTCAATTTTCCTTACAAGTGACGAAAGGCGACGGAGGGAGGAAATCAGGGGATTGGGACAGCCTGAACCGATAGTAACGGATTGGCCCGTCGGGACTTGGGATGCGCAGGAGTGGGTTTGGATCCGGTGGATGTCAGTCCGCCTGATCTTCTGAACCGTTTTCCGGGACAAGGATGCACGCTTCCCTCACCGAGCGGATTCCCGGGTCGAGCCTGACTTTTCCTTTCTGGAAGAGTCCATCGGTCTGGTTTTCCAATTCGATGAGGTATCCGATCAGAATGCCTCTGGGAAAAGGGCCACCGAGTCCGGTTGTGTAGAGGGGGATCGGGGATTGGGGATGAAGCCGGACGTCCAGCGGGATGTGCGTGACCTCGGCGGTGAGCGTCGATCCGGGGATTTGCCCGGATCCCTGGAAGGTGATGGGTCGATCGTCTCCCACTGTCTGAATGGTGAGGCGGAAACCGGGACTGGTGATCAGGTCAGCGACACAGCTGGTGGGGGATACCTCCCGGACCCGGCCGACAGCGCCTCCTCCGAATACCACCGCATGGCCGGGACGGATACCGTTGAGTTGGCCTTTGTCGAGCCAGATGGTTTCGAACCATGAGGCGAGATCCCGCCGGATGACACGGACATACTCCGCGCGGTAGCCCGGAGGCTTTTCCATGCCCATCAGTGTTTCGAGGTTTTCGAGGTAGCGGGTCATGTGCTCAAGACTGTCGAGTTCGAGTTGAAGCCGGGCGTTTTCCCGAGCCAGTGCGCGTCCTTCCTGAATCAAGCGATTGGTGTTGGTGTGCCGCATGGCTCCGTATTCCTGCACTTGTCCCCAGGATTCCGCTGCTGTGTCGACAGGTGCACGGAAACGATCAAATCCCTTGTAGACCAGATTGCGCAGCGGAACCGGTGTCACCGCCCACAAAAG
>JAQVLM010000090.1 GCA_028704125.1 Opitutales bacterium | reverse complement strand
CAACCCGCGTGGCGCCACGCTCATGTGCGTCTCCAGAATCCGCGCAAACTTCGTGATCGGCTTGTCGTAGAATGCAACCGCATCAATTCCGGAACCCGAAATCCCCGCCTCCGCCAAACAATAACGGACCGCCCCCTCCGGGAAACGGTGATCGTGTTTCTTGCGCGAAAAACGCTCCTCCTGCGCGGCGGCGATGATCACGCCATCTTCAATCAAAGCGGCTGCCGAATCGTGATAAAACGCACTGATCCCCAGGATCTTCATCAGAACTGCCTTTCGAAATGTTTACGGTCCAGCTTTACATCACGGCCCACCCAATAGCTGGTAGCCGATGGATCATAGGTGCGGAACATCAGGTCTTTTCCCTTGGCCATGAACAATAGCCTCAGCGGGATGAAAACAATGTAATAGAAAGGAACCAGAAGGATCCATGTGAGCGCAATCCCCACCCAAACCCCGAATCGCATCCCTGCCCGCTGAATGACAGGCAACCACTGCGGACGAAAGAGAGTGACCGCCACGAATAATCCCAAAAATCCGAGCGCGATCAGTGAACCATGATGCGAGCCAAATCCAAATCGCAGCACACAAAACACGAGCAGCAGCACACAAATCGGCACCAAGGCCAGCTTGCGAAGCTCACGGGGCTCCGGAGGTAACACCGGTTCAGCGGTTGCTCTCCAGTTCCACACCGCTTCGTATACGGTCATCTGTCGCTTCGGATCATTCATTGCAATCGAACGCCGGAGTATCGCATGTGCCTCACATCAGGCAACTAAAAAAGGATCCCAACGATTTTAGGAAGGCGGATCCGCGGCCCATAGACACATGTATACAATTAACACCACGGCTATTTTTGGTTGGAGGATTTGACAACCGGAAAGGCATGAAAAGATTACGATGCGAGGAAGGATCACTATGAAACGAAAGCGTATCATTGTTGAGGATGGCATCTATCATTTGATGAGCCGTTGTTGCCTCGGCTCCCACTTGCTGGAGGATGAGGAAAAAGAAATGCTCATCCGGATGATGCACCGGCAGGCGGCATTCTGCGGGGTTGACCTACTGGCCTACTCCATCATGTCGAATCATTTTCACATCTTGGCGCAGGTGCGGCATGACAAGCCAAAAACCGATGAGGAGCTATTGCGACGGTTCCGCCTGCTGCATGAGGGGCACAGCATCTCGCCGTATTCGATGACTCCGGATGCGCTCGAGAATGCGTTGGAGCAGAATGATGGGGTGGCTCAGCGTTTGCGGGAGGCATTGCTTGCGCGCATGGGGGATGTGTCGGTGTTCATGCGCGAGCTCAAGCAACGTTTCAGTATCTGGTATAACCACCAGAATGGAAACCATGGAACCCTCTGGATGGATCGCTTCAAGAGCCTGGTGGTGGAACCGTCGTTGCATGCGATGGCGACGGTTGCGGCTTACATCGACCTGAACGCGGTCCGCTCCGGGCAGGTGGATGATCCGGCAGACTACCGCTTTTGCAGCTATGCCGCTGCAATGGGAGGAAAGGCATCCGCGATAGAGGGATACCGGCTGATCTACGGTGGCCGAAGCTTTGCCGATACGATAGCCGGGTATCGATTGTGCCTCTTTGGAAAAGGAGCGAAGCCAAAGGGAGAACAGGACAAGGACCGCGGCGTTATTTCGGAGGAGAAGTTGGATGAGGTGATCCGCAGCGGAGGCAAGGTGGAGATGGCGGAGTTGTTGCGCCGCAGGGTCCGCTACTTCAGCGACGGGATGGCGATCGGTTCCAGGCTCTTCCTCAAGGAGATCTATGAGCAACACCGTGAGTGTTTCCCGGAGAGCCGAAAGGCCCGTTTTGCGTCGATGAAAGGAACAGACTGGGGTGGACTACAGGTCGTCCGTGACCTCAAGGTCAATCTCTTCGGATGAGCAACGGATCTCGTCCAACCTCAAGGAGTAAGATTCCGATCTTTCCGCCGTTCTTCATCAAGGACGATTGCCGGAATGGGAACACCAAGCCCCAAAACGTTCAATATTTCATGATTCCTCTTTCAGAAACAAAAATGGCATCACAATCGCCATCAGCCATAACCCGTTCCGACAAACGAAAAGGCTACCATGCCACTCAATCCAAAAGACTTGGATTTACCAGCATCGGATCAGTCACCCCAATCCACGCGCCGAAATCGGGTTTCGAATCCGTGACCACCATCTCCAGAGACTGCCCACCGCGGACATAGGCCACCGGAAGCTTCACCAACAACCATTCTGACGGTATCTCCGGAATGCTGTCCATTTCAAAAATCATCTCTCCCGTATCCGCGTCCCGCCATTTCACGTTGAAACCGACCGATACCGGACCTGTCTGAATGAGAGTTGCGACATAGGCCCCCGGCTCCGGCGCCTCCGGCAGGCTGAACCGCAGACACAGTTCACCCACGCCATGTCCACCGCGCGAGTCGTAGCTTGCCAATTCAGGCAACCCGTCTGCCAAAGAACCCATCTGCTGCCGCCTCCACGGAACCCCGTCCCTCTGAACCCCTTTAACCGGCAAAGGAACTCCACCAGAGGCAAAACGTGCTTCGTCCAATAGCCATTCGATCGGGTCCGTCCAATCCGGAACCTTCATCCTGACCTTGCGCCCTCCGACAGCTCGGGGTGAGATCCCCACCTGAATGGCTGATCCCACACTGATGCGGAAAGGGAACTGCGTGACAAATACCGCCAGATCTCCGTGATAGTAAGCCTCCAATTCGAAAGGCTCCTCCAATGAGTCCGGGACCTCCAATGAATCCGGAAGCATCACCCAGGCAGGGCGAGCATGAAGCATCACATAACGCATGGGAGGGGTCGGACGTGCCGATCCATCGGGTGTTTTCCGATCCAGAAGGATATCCGCGTAATACTTGAGCGCCTTGGGAGTCGATCGACCCATCTGAATCACTGGCCATTCAAGCTGATCCGCCATGAGAGAGAATTCCTTTTGACGCGATAGCTGCAGCGATCGGTCCGCCCAGGAATACCCCTCAAAACGGTTCGAGGTATTGATCCACACAAAAACGCCAACGACCGCAAACGTGGATACGGGCAAGGCCCAACGCATCGAAGCCGGCCGATCCCATCGCTTTGCGATATTGAAAACCGTCCAACGCAACACAAGCCACCCAAGCCCGGAAAACACCAACAATGCCAGCGGATAAACCGGATACGAATAGCGCGGTTGGGTATGCAGCAAAAAGGGTCGAACAGGGGCAACACTGGTAATACTGAACGTCAGGAAGAACAAAAAGCACATTGCCGTCAGCAACAGCGCTTTCATCCCTTCCGGCAATCGACGCCATGCGATCAGAACAAAAGGAAGGATCGCAAGGAACGGCAATATCACTTTCCTTGGGTAACCATAAAGGTAATTGAAACGCCGGAACAAATCCAGAAACACTGGCTGGAACCGCTCCATATCCGTCATGTGATACCATGAAATGATTTCGAGCCTTCCAAACGGAATTCCCGCCGCAACGGCATAGATGAGGGTCTCCGTCAGATACAAGCCAGCCATGACTCCCGCATACAAGACCAGCGCCTTCCATCCGTTTTTGCGCCAAAGGATCCACCCAAAGACCGGCATGAAAAACAAAGCCCCGATCCAGGAAAGATAGGCCAGAAAATGCAATAGGGCCACCGCGCTCACCCAAACCCACAAGGGTTGAGGACGACGGATGTCCCCTTGGCCATCCCCAATTCCACAGGCGTGAATCAGAGCAAGCAGTGCCATGAGGGAAAACCAGCTCATGAACGGGGAGGGCATGAGCTGATAAAACATGTCCGGAGTCCAGGTCAATAGCGCGAGACCCGCTACCAAACCCACCAACGGATGAAACAATCGCGCACCGAGGAAATACAAGCTCAATGCCATGCCCAGACACGCCACCATCCCCGGCACAAAATAGGCCATGGGTTCAGACCCAGTCAGTGCCTGGACAATCCACGTCACACCCATGATGGCGGTTCGGGCAGTGTGATGATCCCAGAGCCATTCTGACAATGGAATCTCGCCATTCAACATTTTCGCATGCAGCCACTTATGGGTATCATCCCCATAAGTTCCAATCTCGGGCACGAACAGAAGCCGGGTGAAAACCGTGAATCCGACCAACACCACCAAAGCGGTAACATGCCATTTCCAGAAGCGTCCAACCTTACACCCCACTGCACGGCACGAGGGTAATGTGTTGCCGTTTGAAGATGAATCCATGCTTTCGAATCCAATATGACCCGCCCGATGTCAATCCACAAAGCGGTATTTCAGGAGTGTCCAAATCGCCTCGATTCCATCCCGCAGCTTGATCTTTTTCCCTTCGTCTGCGTGGCGAGGGAAATAGGAGATCGGGACCTCCACGATCCGGTGACCTCTCTTGAGAACCTTCGCGGTGACTTCCGGACAAAACTCGAAACGGGAGCACTTCAATGGAATACTGCGCAGCAGATCGGCTTCAAAGGTCTTATAACAAGTCGGTTCATCGGTGATCCCTGCCCCCGGGTATAGGAAATTGGTGAGCCAAGTGAGTCCAACTCCTCCAAAGAAGAAAAAGATCCCTGAATGCTGCTTATTGGTTTTGCGCAAACGTCGAGACCCATACACGACCTTGGCCTGCCCATTCAGAATCGGCTGGATCAAAGAAGGGTAATCACCCGGATCGTACTCCATATCCGCATCCTGAATGATGATGACATCTCCGGTTGCATGGGCGATCGCAGTGCGGATCGCGGCGCCTTTCCCTTGGTTCTTCCCGTGCCTGAGCAACACAATATCCGGGACCTTCTCAAGAGCGGCGAATGTTCCATCGGACGAACCATCGTCCACCACCACAATTTCCTTGCGAACTTCACCAATATCCACCCCCCTCACCGCTTCAATCAGGCGCGCAATAGTGCCCTCCTCATTGAACACAGGTATCAGAATGGATAAGGTCTTCATGAACAAATCGTAGCGGTCTTGCTTTGGATTGAAAAATCTGTTTCGTCCCGTCCAGAACACAATCAGAAAACGGCTTGTCAACCAACTTTCCCCACACCTCAATCCGGCCCGCCTGAATCGTAATGCTTTTTAGCAATTTCCGCCAAGGTGGCAAGGTGCCCCTCAGGATCCCCGGCCGGGCTGATAATACAATACGCCGTGTGAACCGGTTCATCCAAATCCGGAATTTCCAGAGGCGGGCTGATCTCAGCCCAAACACAGATCCGGCGCGACACCTGTGTGCTGAAGGCATGCGGAGCGGCCACTCCATGTCCCAAAAACGGAGGCATGAGCTTCTCCTGCGCCAGCAAATCGGACCTCAACTGATCCCGCGAAAGGCGCGGCTCGCAACGCAACGCCTCCTCGATCAGTTTTTCGTTCAACTCACCCAGCGAAGCGCACGAAACCTGAATCCGGCTTCCCCTGTCAATCGCCCGATCCAAATACCCGCCACTTCTTACCAAAAACAAGTGCGCGGTTCCTTCAGGAAAAGGATCCTCCGATACGGGCTTGATCCCATCCACAGTGATTCCAAACAATGGAACCGCCTGCGGCATCGCCGCCTGATCCGCCACCACGAAAGCCGCCGCACCATTCCGGATTTCCTCTGAAATCACGCTCGGTCTGGGCAACGACGCAAACCGGTCCGTAGTATCCGCCTTGTGCCGGCCACTGTTCCACGCATAGACGAATTTGCGACCGAGCAACGGAGCCCAGGTCGTTGCCAGCAGCTGATTGAGTCCCCCGTTGTCGGTCAGGGCCAGCATGTGTCCAAACGCGCCGAACCGCTCATCCGTTTCCCAATTATCCACGTCGCGCGCATCCCCGTGAACCGCAGGTATGCCCTCATCGACCGCTGCCTGCACATTGCGCTGGTTCACGTCCATGATCATCACCTCGCCTCCATGCCGAATCAGCTCCACCCCAAGGGACCTTCCCATCCGGTTGGCCCCAACGATCAGCCATCCCTTGGCCGGTGGTCTGTTCAAACCCAGCCATTTGGCCATCCAGCCAGCGGATAGCCCCTGCACAACCACCGTCCCACAAATCACCGAATAGGTGAACATCTCCAACAGCATCGCCTCTTCCTCGAAGCGCTCATTCTGGCTGAGTTGCAGCGCGAAAAGGGAAGCCATCGACGCCGCCACGATCCCCCTTGGCGCAACCCATCCGAGAAACGCCCGCTCCCTCCATCCCAAACCCGCACCAATAGTGCTGAAGAGAATATTGAGCGGCCGGACAACCAGCATGACCACCAATACTACCAAAAGCAGTCTCGGCCCTTCACTGACGAACAAGCGGAGATCAAGCCGACTGACTAACAGGAGAAACAAAGTCCCGATCAACAGATCGCTCAGCTCCGCCTTGAAGGTTCGCAATTGGCGCACACTGGTGGAGCGGCGCCGGGCGACCCATACCCCCGCCAACGTCGCGGCCAACAAACCGGACTCATGGATCCACCACTCCGCAAGCGCAAAAAGGCCGACTGCACATGCCAGCACAAATGGGTTGATCAGGTTGTCCGGCACCCAGTTCTTCTCCAATGCCCGCTGGATCAACCAACCGCCCCCCAGCCCGATGACCGCACCAACCGCAATCCGTGCTCCAAATCCAAACAACGCCGTGCCAGGATGCTGAATGACCACGAGTTCGTAACAAAATACGGCGAGAAAAACCCCAATCGCATCGATCATCACGCCTTCCCAATGCAAAATCGACGCCACACGCGGCACCAAACGCAGACGCTTGAGCAACGGAATGATCACCGTCGGGCCGGTCACGATGACCAGACTTCCCGCCAGCAGACTCACTTCCCACGAAGCCCCGAAAACGAAACGGACTCCGGCGGCCGAGCCCAACCATGTGACAAGTGCACCAAGGGTAAGCAGTCGCTTGATGACAACCGGAGAGCGCAGGTAGTCGCGGGGTTCAAGTGTAAGCCCGCCCTCGAACAGAATAATGCCAATCGCAAGCGATACCAATGCCGGAAGGAGGCCTTCCACGCTTGCCGGATCAATCCATCCGAGTCCCGACGGTCCAAAAGCCAACCCACCTCCGAACAAAAGCACAATCGTGGGCAAGGCAAACTTGCGCGAAAGGACCGTCAGAAACGTGCCTCCCGTAATTGCCACGGCAAGCGTTCGAAATGCAACGTCTGTATCTATCATGAGGATTACCACGCACACCGAGGCCATCACACCCGCCGGGCCACAGCGCACATGCATTCCATACACCGAAACAAAACAGGATCAATTCAAACCTTCACTTCGCAATTGCCAAACCTCAATCCCCCGGATCCCTGTGCCTCGCTTGAACAATCCGCCTTCTGCACTTCACTGAGAAACCGTGGAACCATCGGAAACAAAGCACCCGGAGACCGACCATCAAGAAAACAGCTTGCGGAACGCCAACCATTCCAGCGGGTTCCTCGAGTCCTTTCAGGTCTTTTTGAGGCTCGGACTCACCTCATTCGGGGGTCCGGTTGCGCATCTGGGCTATTTCCACAAAGAGATTGTCAACCAGCGCAAGTGGCTATCCGACAAAGATTACGCGGACATTATCGCCCTCTGCCAATTCCTACCCGGGCCCGCCAGCAGCCAGGTGGGATTCGCAATCGGGCTTACCCGGGGAGGACTCCGTGGCGCACTCGGAGCATGGGCAGGCTTCACGCTGCCATCCGCTTTGCTTATGCTGGGTTTTGCGAGTGGAATGGCCTACATCGACACCAGTCAGGGCTGGATTCGCGGTCTGAAAATCGCCGCACTCGCGGTGGTCGCCCACGCGGTTTGGACGATGGGCCGCAAGCTTTGCCCGCGGGCGATTCACGTTGCGGGAGCCCTAGCGGCGGCATCAACTGTCCTCTTCATGGGGACCGCATTCAGTCAAGTCATGGTCATCAGCCTGGCCATGCTGCTGTCATGGGGTATTTTCCAGTTAGCCCCCCGCTTGCCGTCTACCGACGAGCCCACTGCGGAAGCCCCCCCAAGTGCAAACCTCACACACCGGGCCTCCTGGCTATGGTTCAGTCTCTTCGCGCTTGGACTGGGCGTTTTTACGCTGATGGATGCCGTGTCGCCCAACCCATGGATATCCATGGGAAATGAATTCTACCGGACCGGCTCCCTCGTTTTCGGCGGAGGGCATGTTGTGCTCCCGCTTCTTGAAACCGCCACAGTCGGCAAGGGCTGGCTGGATCAGGACACCTTTCTAGCCGGATACGGAGCAGCCCAAGCACTTCCCGGCCCCCTTTTCACCTTCGCGGCCTTCCTTGGAGCGATGGTCCATCCGGATGGCCCGGGCTGGCTTGCGGGGTTATTCTGCCTGCTCGCCATTCTAACACCTTCGTTCCTCCTCGTATTGGCAGCGATGCCGCATTGGCAAAGGCTGCGAGCCAAACCTCAGGCTCAGGCCGCATTAAAGGGAGCCAATGTAGCGGTCGTCGGCATTCTGCTTGCAGCCCTCATCCATCCCGTATTTCCGTCCGCCGTCACCGACCTCACCACCTTAGCAATTGCGCTTGCGGCCTATGCGTTGCTCCAGTTTGCGAGGCTTCCCGCTATCGTGCTGGTCGCTTCCTGCGCCTTGATTGGGGGATTCATTCTCTAGTCCCCCGCGGCCATTCGGGTGGGCCACCGTCTTCACCTCCGGATCAATGCGGGCAAAACACCGGCAGCGCAATTCCCAACGTCCCCCCGGAGCGGCTGCGACCCATTCCCCAAGTGGTCATTCCAACCGGAATGCATGGTTTCATCCAGCCGGATGCTGAAAAACATCCCGGTATGCGAAAAGCAGGTGAAAATCGGTCAAGAAAGCTCTGCTCATGCCGATTATTAGGGCAGCATGACACCCGTCTCATCCACAGCATTTGCCCGCTCCGGCATCGAAATCCCGCTCTCGGGGATGCGGAAGGCCACGGATCAGATGCATTCCGCCGCCATACGGATTGCCGGAGGGGAAATTGATGCGAAGAACTTCGTGGAAATGCTCGGCGCAAGGTATATGTTTGAGGCCAACGCAAAGGTCATCAAGGTAATGAACGAGAACCTTGGCACGCTCCTCGATACCGTTGCCTGAAAAGCCAGTCTCTTAGATTATCTCCGGGTGAGCATCCACACACTATCCGACACGTTAGCCGTGAGTCCTTTTGCCCATCCACCCCCATCAAAGTCACAGCGGATCTCCTGCTCTTGACCTGTGTCCAAATCGAAGACCCGGCCTTCGTAGGATCCGGGAGCGATCCCTTCAACCTGAAGGTCAAAGGTAGAACCCAACGCTTCGGGGGCGACCACCGTTCGCATCAACACACGGTCGTCCTCTCCTACAGCATAGGCATGGATCCCTTGCCCCAAACCGCCAAAATCAATCCCTTCGA
>JAQVLM010000089.1 GCA_028704125.1 Opitutales bacterium | reverse complement strand
GCCGGCAACCACGCCCATCTGTTGTATCGCCTGCGCAAGCTGCGCAGCCACGCCTCCCTCTCCATTCAAGATTTCCTGAATACGCGAAAACCCGCGGATCATCTCCTCCGAGCCGGATATGCGGCGGAAATCGCTTTCGAGCTTCTCAATGGATTCATCGGATGGATCCACCTCATCGATCCGGGCAATCTGCGTTTGCAGAAAATGCATCTCATCCGGACTGAGTTGTTTTTCCTCCTTTACCGATTCGAGCTCACGCAACACCCGTCTCCACTCCAAATAGGATGTGCGATAGGCTTCGCGATCGGCATCACAACGCCCAAACAAATCCAGAATCTCGAGCTGGAACTTTTCTTTGAAGAGCTTCTGGGGTTCACCCGGTCCATGGAAGTCGATCCAGTATTCACCAATCTCCGCCAAATTGGCGAGGGTCGTCATCGCCCCGTTCACCTGAATGCGGGGCACCTTGGATCGGTGCAGCGAACGCGAAATCAGCAGGCAATTATCCTCGCACAAGGGCAAATTGAGGGAGGCCAACTTTTCATTGAGCAGCACATCGTCCTCAATCAGGATCGCCGCCTCCACCTCGCATTGATCCTGAGCATGCCGGATCACCGTGCGATCCACCCGGGCTCCGGAGAGGATCGCCAAAGCCCCGAGCAGAATGCTCTTGCCGGCACCGGTTTCTCCGGTGATGACCGTGAGACCCTTGTCGAATTCAAGCGTCACCTGATCAATCAGGGCGAGATCCTTGATGCTCAGGTATTGAATCATGGTCAGTCCCTTAGAAAATTCCCCGTATCAGGCAGCATCGCCGCCATCCAGAAATCCGATGATGCGGTCACACACCTCGTCGATTTGCTCCAGTTTGATCTCCGGGACAATCGGGATACTCAGCACTTCACGACAGGCCGCTTCGGTTATCGGAAGCGAAACGGACCCACCGGTGTGGCAGCGGAAGCATTCCTGCTGGTGCAATCCGAGGGGATAGTAAATCCCGTGCCCGATGCCGGCCGATTTGAGCTGCGCGACCAAACGGTCCCTCGCACCCTCGCCTCGCACGCGGATCGTGAACTGGTTGAAGGTATGCGCGTTGCCCGGACTGGTCTCCGGCAGAATCAGCTTCTTGCCCGCAGCATCCTCACAACTCAGAGCAACCGCCGGGTGGTTTCCCAAGCGGCTCACGTAACGTGCCGCGCGCTCCTGCCTCAGCTCGATGGAGGCATCCAGATCCGGAAGCTTGATCCGCAACAACGCCCCCTGAATCGGATCAAAGCGGAAATTGCCTCCCACATGGGAATGGTAATACACGGGGTCCATGCCATGCACCCGCAAGATGCGCGCTTTCGCAGCCAGATTCGGATCGTTGGTGGACACCAACCCGGAATCACCCAAACCCGAAAGGTTCTTGGTCGGATAAAAACTGAACGCCCCGAATGCGCCGAAAGAGCCCGCATGTTTGCCATTGTAACGTGCGCCGATGGCCTGAGCCGCATCCTCGACCACAAACAAGCCGTGCTTGTCCGCAATCGCCTGAATCCGCCCGATGTTTGCCATCTGACCAAACAGATGCACTGGAATGATCCCCTTTGTGCGCGGAGTGATCCGATGCTCAATATCATCCGGATCCATGTTAAAGGAGCCTTCCAGAATCTCCGCAAACACTGGTTTCGCGCCCAAACGGTGCACCACCCCTGCCGTTGCAAAAAAAGTGAAAGATGGGCAAATCACCTCATCCCCGGGCCCAACATCCAGCGCCATCAACGCCAACAACAAGGCATCGGTTCCCGAACTCACCGCCACGCACTCGCTGACCCCAAGGTAGGATGCGACCTCTTTCTCGAAAAGCGTGACCTGATCGCCCCCGATGTACTGCCCCGATGCAAGGAATCGATCGAAGGCTTCGCGCATGCGATCCTGATATGGACGGTTGTGTTCAGCAAGATTCAGAAGTGGAACTGACATACTAGCATCAAAAGAGCAGGACTCTCCCCGAATGACAACTCCGATTTCATTCATCCGCTCTCCGCTCAGACGCCTTGACTGTGCGCCAATTCTATTCCATTCCTGCCAATGTGAAAGGCGTCAAAGACTACATTCCCCATCGCGATCCCTTCCTTTTTGTGGACGAGATCATTGAGATGGATGACTCCCATATTGTAACCGGACTGACACTCAAGCCTGAGATGGATCTTTACCGGGGCCATTATCCGTCCAACCCGATCACTCCAGGCGTGATCCTCTGCGAATCCGTCTTTCAATCCGCGGGAGTGTATGTGGCCATGAAACAGGAATTGGAGGGTTCGGATGCTGCGGTCGGCACACCGATCCTCACGCGCATCATCGATGCCCGTTTCAAACGCATGGCCCTGCCCGGCGATCACATCCGGATCACCGTCACACCAGATCGCGTTCAGGCCGGATTCCATTTCATGAAGGGGCGCATCGACAACGATGCCGGCCAGATGATCATGAGCGTGGAGTTCGCCATCGCCATGAAATAGCTTTTTCTCCTGTAACCGATTCAGCCGCGCCGCCATGAGTTTTCTCAACCTTTCCGGAAAGACCATCCTCGTTCTGGGTGTATCCAACAAACGGAGCGTCGGATGGGCAGTCGCCCAGGCCCTTCTGGATGAAGGGGCAATCCCCATTCTGGGCGTTCACCGGCCGGCCCGTGTGGCGGAAGTCGAGTCTTTTGCGAAAGGCTGCAGGATTGTGGTCTGTGACGTCGAAAACGAGTCCGATATCGAGTCGCTCGGGACCAGGTTTTCACAGGATGGTATCGCGCTGGACGGCCTGGTGCATTCCATTGCCTATGCCCGCTACGAGAATTCCGGCATGCGATTCCACGAAACCTCCCGCAAAGATTTCTTGCAGGCCGTCCAGATCTCGGCGTTTTCGCTGGTCGAGGTCGCGCGTCACCTTAAACCCGTGCTCAATCCGTCCGCATCGGTGGTCACCATCGGGATTTCCTCCACCCAGGTCACCGCCGAAGACTACGGCTACATGGCACCGATCAAAGCTGCACTGGGCACCATGGTCCGCTACCTCGCGAAATCCTTCAGCCGCGATACCGCGATCCGCTTCAACAGCGTGGACGCCGGGCCGCTCAAAACCCGCGCCTCAGCCGGTATCCCCGGATACCTCAAAAACTACCTTTACGCCGAACAATTGACGTTTCGCAAACGCGCACTGGAGGTTCAAGAGGTCGCATCAACCGTGCTTTTCCTGCTGAGTGAGCGTTCATCCGGAATCAATGGCCAGGGCATCGTGGTCAATGCCGGGATGGATCTGAACTATTTTGACGCGGACATCGTCGATCGGGTCACCGCGATCCAACCCTGATCCGCATAATCGGCCCGTGGCTCCCGCACATCCATTCTTCTTTTCATGAAGTTTAACAACGTCGCCCTTCATTCGATCCGGCTCTCGCTTCCGGAGGAAATCTGGACTTCGGAATACATCGAGAACCAGTTTGCCGATACCTACCAAAGCATGCGCCTGTCAGTCGGGCGCCTCGAGTTGATGACTGGTATCCGCGAACGCCGGGTTTGGAGCCCTGATTTTCTTCCCTCAGTTGAGGCTGGAAAAGTCGGTAAAGCATTGCTGGACGATTCAGGTATAGCCCCCGGTAAAATCGGATTGCTCATGCATTGTGGAGTGTGCCGGGATCGTCTCGAGCCCGCCACCGCATCCTATGTGCATCACCAGATTGGACTGCCCGAGTCCGTCCAGATCATGGACCTTTCCAATGCCTGCCTCGGATTCATCAATGGGATGATCGTCGCGGCTTCCATGATCGAGTCCGGACTCATTGAAGCTGCGCTGATCGTCACCGCCGAAAACAGCCGGGGACTCCTCGAAAACACCATTCGCAGCATCCGAGGACTCCCTGCCAACCGAAACGCGATCAAACCGTATTTCGCCAACCTCACAATCGGATCCGGCGCGGTCGCCGCGCTCCTGTGCCACTCGCGCCTCTCTCCCGGCATCGCCCGTCTCCAATCCGCCGTCGTCCGCACCGATTCGAGCCATCATGGACTCTGCGAGGGCGGCCACAGCGGCACCGGGGCCGGACACGAAATGCTGACCGATTCCGAATCCCTGCTCATCGCGGGCATCCGGCTTGCATCCGCGACGTGGGCGGATTTCAAATCTTCAACAGGCTGGACCGACGATTCGATCCGCCACACCCTCTGCCACCAAGTCGGCAAGATGCACCAGGCCGCTCTATACGACACGCTGGGAATCGACCGGGCCAAGGACTTTTCAATCTATCCGGAGTTGGGCAACATGGGATCGGCCGCCCTGCCCGCCACACTCTCAGAAGCCGCGGAGGCAAACCTCTTTAACAGCGGAGATCGCTTTGCGATGCTCGGCATCGGCAGTGGCATCACATCCATGATGCTGGCTCTCCAATGGCAATAGCAGCCCGTTCCAGACATGAAGAACAAACACAGCGCCTTCAACCTCTCGGGCATCCGCCACATCTACCCGTTCCAAAGCCACTACCTCTCGATCCCCCACCGGATCGGGGACGGCTTCCGGAACTCCCTCATCCATTTCGTGGATGAAGGCGCCAAGGGCACGCCCATTCTCTTCCTCCACGGAAACCCCACCTGGTCCTTCGCATTCCGCAACCTCATCATCGGACTACGCGGCGAACACCGCTGCATCTCGCCCGATCACCTTGGGTGCGGGCTCTCCGAACGCCCGCAGGGAGTGGTGCACCGCCTGGCCGACCGCTCCCACCTCATCCTGCAACTACTCGATGCGCTCAAAATCGACAAAGTCAGTCTGTTCACCCATGACTGGGGTGGTGCCATCGGCATGAAATTCGCCGTTGACCATCCGGACAGGATCGAACGCATCGTCCTGACCAACACCGCCGCCTTTCCCTCTGAAAAAATCTCCTGGCGCATCAACCTGTGCCGCCAACCCATCATCGGCCGCTGTATCAACCAGCATTTCAACGGATTCCTTGGCGCGGCGCTGTTCATGGCGACCACCCGGAGACTCGCGGCCGACGTCAAGCAAGGCTATCTCCTGCCCTACCGCCGCAACCGGGATCGTCTCGCCATTCACCAGTTTGTACGGGACATCCCCATACACCCGGAACACCCATCCTACCCCGCACTGGCTTCGATCCCGGAAAACCTCGACAAGCTGAGGGACAAACCAACCTGCGTCATCTGGGGCATGCAGGACTTCTGTTTCACGCCCTTTTTTCTGGAGCGCTGGAGGGAACTGATTCCCCATGCGTCCTTCCACGAATTGCCCGATGCCGGTCACTTCCTTTTTGAAGACGCCGGCCCGGAGTGCCTGAGCATCCTTCAGTCCTTTTTCACGGATCCGGCCTCGAAGGATTGATCCATCGGACCACCCGCCCCTCCATCCCAAGTCTTCAAATATTCACAAACAGAAGGCGCGTGACCCCTTCGAGTCACGCGCCTCTGTGCGATGATTGTCTTCCTTTGATTACTTCCTGTCTCTATGTCTTGCTGTCTGTCCGAAAAAGTGGGTTAACGCAGATCCGAAGCGTTGGTATTGGCCTTGGCAACCGTGAGTGACTCAGGAGCCGAAGCGTGTGCGATCGCGATATGCTGATTGTAACGGGCCAAGGTGGATTCACCAACCAGTGCCAATCCGGCGAAATTCTTAGGAGAGAGGACTTCGCGATCTTCGCGATCATTGTTGTCGCCCTGAGTTACCCAGAGGTTTCCGCGGTAGCGACGAACGATGCGGTGAATGACCGAAAATCCTTTTTCGCTTTCAACGATCACCACATCTCCCTTGCGCAGTTCGCGGTAAGGATACTTTTTATAAACCGTGGTGACTTCCCCGCTCTTCAAGGTCGGCAACATGCTGTTCCCGCAGATCCGGATGGAAGCGTAATCGTTTGCGAAATCCACCGCTTGGGCGTTCAGATCACTGACTCCTGCGACCGACCAAACCAAAGACACGATTGCGATCAGCAGGCTGAGTCTTGAGATCTGGATTTTGGAAGTCATCTTGAGGGGTAATCAGGTTCGAATCATCTATTTCGCACTTACACCTCGATCATCGTCCCCAATCCTCTCAAATCAGGTTTTCATACCGGCTTTTACAATTGATTCAGCGCACCCATGCCGCATTTACATTTCCTTGAATTTCAGCGGCTTGGCTTGATAAATCCTTTACACCAAATCGCTCGAAAGGAGGCTTCCATAACCTCCGGAACACCTCTGCATCACGCTACTTCGGAACACTCACGTGTTCCGCTACGGTGAATACGGAGATATCGGAGAAGGAGCGCTTACGCCTTCCAATACGGGGAGGAGGGGATGGAATTGGAGTTGACAGTTCAGGTACGGAATCGAATCATGGCCCCTTCCCCGGCTCGACGGAAGCATTTCCGGAGGGGCTGGAGCGTGTCCTATTCCACTCCATCCTCCAAAGGTTAGCATCCGTCTTTCCAGACACCTGTCTGGATATGGGGTTGCACACACTGAGTTAAATCAAACAAACCCATGAAAGAGATTCGCATCGGTCTAATCGGAGCAGGAACCGTCGGTGGCGGCGTCGTAAAAATACTCGCCAACCGGACGGCATCGATTCGCCGCGATCTTGGGCTACCCATCAGGCTTGCCCGGATCGCCGACAAAGCAACCGAGCGTTTCACGACTCTGCCGGTTGGGGATGCAATCTGCACTGGGGATGCAAACGATATCCTCAATGACCCCGATATCGATATCGTGATCGAACTGGTGGGAGGCACCACTTTTGCCAAAAAGCTCGTCCTCGACGCGCTTTCCAAAGGGAAGCATGTGATCACCGCGAACAAGGCGCTGATCGCCGAGTTTGGATCCGAGCTCTTCGCATGCGCGGATGACCACGGGGTGTCCTTGCATTTCGAAGCCGCAGTCGGTGGCGGTATGCCGGTGATCAAGACCATCCGCGAGGCGCTTGTGGGGAACAACCTGTTTTCGGTAAAGACCATCATCAACGGAACCTGCAACTACATCCTCAGCAAGATGTCGGCGCAGGGATTGCCCTTTGATACCGTTTTGGCAGAAGCGCAGAAAAACGGATATGCCGAGGCCAATCCGGCACTCGACATTGGAGGGGGCGATTCCGGACACAAGGTAGCGATCATGGCGTCGCTGGTCAGTGGCGGCTATGTCCCGTTCAGCTCGGTTGCGATCGAAGGGATTACTTCGATCAGTCAGGATGACATCGCCTACGCGAGGGAACTGGGCTACACGATCAAGCTTCTGGGCGTCATCAAAAAACCGGATGATGACAGTGCGATCGATGTGCGGGTACATCCGGCGATGCTGCCCAAGAACCACATCCTGGCTTCGGTATCCGATGTTTTCAACGCCGTGCTCCTCGAAGGGGATGCGGTCGGACAGATCCTGCTGTATGGCAAAGGTGCGGGAGACATGCCAACCGGTTCGGCTGTGATGAGCGACATTGTGGACGTGGCGAGAAATATCGCAGCGGAGACCCCCATCCGGATATCGACCGCACACTACAACGCGGACCGCAAAGTGCCGGTACAAGCCAAGGACGACCTGGTATCCCGCTACTACCTGCGCTTCACGGTGCAGGATTCGCCCGGTGTGCTTGCGGCGATCACCAGTCACTTGAGCTCACAGAGTATTTCGATTGCCTCGGTCATCCAGAAGGAGGAGCATCCCGAAACCGGAGTTCCGGTGATGCTGCTCACCCACAGGGCGATCGAGAAAAACCTGCGCACCGCGTTGGCGGCGATCGAAGCCATGCCCTCGGTGATGGCGCCGACACAGGTTATCCGGATTGAGTCCTGATCCCCTTTCAAGGCCTCGCATGGATGTCTCCCAACACAACACCGAGATCCACCTGAATCAGCAATACTGGGACAACAAACCAGTCCTCAGGCGGGCGTATCGGGACATCCATGCGCTGATCCGCGAACAACTCCATGAGGGAGATGGGATCACGCTGGAGCTGGGATCGGGCATCGCGTCGATTCGACAGACCATCCCAAACTGTATTTGCACCGATATCTTTCCCAATCCGTGGATTGACCAGATCGAAAACACCTACGCGCTGACATTCGGAGATGAGACGATCCGGAACATTATCCTCATGGATGTATTCCACCATCTGCGCTTTCCCGGAGCGGCACTGAAGGAATGGCACCGGGTTCTCAAACCGGGTGGACGGGTGATCATGGTGGAACCGGACATGGGGATGCTGGGAAGATTCGTTTACGGATGCTTCCACCATGAACCACTGGCGATGGGACAACCGATCACATGGGCACCATCGGCGGATTGGAACCCGGCAGATATCGACTACTACGCTGCCCAGGGGAACGCGCACCGGATTTTCGTGAAAAACGCTGTCACGGAATGGAAGGCCGAATGGAACCTGGAGCGACTGGACCGGATGTGCACACTCGCCTATGTCGCGAGCGGCGGATTCTCGAAGCCACAATTGTATCCCACCTGCTGCTACCCGCTGGTCAAGGCACTGGACCGCATACTGGGTGTGTTGCCTCCGGTTTTCTCGACTCGACTCATGGTGGTTCTGAGCAAACGCACGTAGCGTTCGGACACGATCCCGGCTCCTCGCGATCCGCCACCGGCGCGATCAGTTCTCGTACATCGACTCGATCAGATGCGCGTGCTTGGCCGCAACCACGTGCCGCCTCAGTTTGTAGGTGGTGGTGAGCTCATCTCCAATCTCAAACGGCTTGTCCACCCAACGCCAACAGCGGATCAGCTCGTGCGTTTTGAATCCATTCTCGCGGCTGATGAGCGACTGGAGCAGCCGGTCCACTATCGCAGCCGCTGCATCCGAAGCCATCACGTCCGGAACGCCCTGAACCGGTAGACCGGCATCCCGGAACCCTTCCCAGGCTGGAACCAAAATCAACCCGACATGCCGCTGATCCTGCCCCACCAGCATGCAGTTCTGCACCAACGGAGACTGACCCAGCATGTTTTCAATCGGAACCGGCTCCAAATTCTCACCACTCCTCAACACAATTGTATCCTTGGACCGGCCCACAATCTTGAGGCAATCGTTGTGGGTGAAAATCCCAAGATCACCGGTCTCCAACCACCCGTCACGCAGCACCCGATCGGTTTCCTCCGGATTGAGGTAGTATCCCTGCATCACCTGAGGACCCTTGACGTGAACCACTCCACGCTTTCCCCTGCCCTCATGCGGATACTTTTTATTTGGATAAAGGATCTCGCGGCTTTCCAAATCCACAATCCGCAGCTCCGTCTCCGGATACATCGGACCCACCGTTCCAATGACCAGATGATCGAGAAGGCGCACCGATAGAATCGGACTCGATTCCGTCATCCCATAGCCTTCGAGGACCCGCACTCCG
>JAQVLM010000088.1 GCA_028704125.1 Opitutales bacterium | reverse complement strand
AGCCCGACTTCTTCGAAGTCCTGGAACCCGGAAGCATAGAGCTGGGCATAGACCGGCAGGTTGTGGTAAACCTCGAGATCATCCGCTTTGAGAACCTGCGGGGATTCAATGAAACGTCGCAGTTGCGACTCTTCGATCCCGATTTTTCCCATGGTTGTGAGGTAAGCGGCGATCCGTAAATGAAAGGCATCTTTTTCCGGGATTCTACCGGTTGCCGCCATGGATTGGCAGACCCGCACGATCGTTGCGGCTTCCCTTCCCAAGCCCGGACTGAGATTGTGGAGGATGCGGATGGAAAGGTCGAGTGCCCGTTCAAGGTGCTCATCTGCATTTCCGAAAGTAGCCTCAAGTCCGGCGAGCTTGCGGGTGAGTTCCGCGTTCCGGGCGGTCAGGTCCTCGCATGTTTTCGCCAAACTCGAGTTGGTCTGGCGGGTTTGTTCTTCGAGTAGGGCGTTTTTGGATACCAATTCGTAGCGATGGATCGCGTTTTTCACCGTCGCGAGCAATTCCTCGCGGATCCATGGTTTGGCAATAAACCGAAAAATTTCACCCTTGTTGATGGCGTCCACCACCACCTTCAGGGTTAATACCCCGGTGATCAGGATCCGGCTAGCGTTCGGTTGGATCTGTTGCGCCTGCGCGAAAAACTCCAGTCCAGTCATTCCCGGCATGTGATGGTCGGAAATGATAACTGCAAAGCGTTCACGTTTGAGGATTTCGAGCGCTTCGAACGGGCTGGTGGTCCTGACAATCCGGTAGCCTTCCGGGATTAGCGATTCGGCGATCGCGAGCAATACGATTTCTTCATCATCCACGATGAGAATGGGAGTCGAAGCGTTTGGCATGGTTTTTCCTTATGAAGCATTCTTTTCTCCAGACCAAACCAAATCCTCCAATTCCTGCATTAATGAGGAGGGATGGGCGGATGGATCAAGCACCACGGATACGGAGTTGACGGAATCGATCGGGAGATCGTCCGGGTTTTTTCCAAGCGGGATCAGCGCCAGTGGGACTCCGGCGTATCGGGAATGGACGGCTCCGCAGATGTCCGGAATCGATACCGGGTCGTCCGGCCCGATGATGACAACCAGTCTCGGGTTTTTGGGACACTCCGGCAAGTATCGCCTCAGGCGATCCGCTCCATCGAGTACAATCACTTCCCACTTGTGCGATCGTAACTGGTCGATCAGGTCAAATTGGGAAACGTCGGTGTCGGATACCACAATGATCAAAGGCCGATGTTCTTCCTCGGCGGTTGACAGTGCGGGCAATTCCGGCATGCCCATATGGTCTTCGGTGAAGTCCGCCTCGGGGATGAAAATGTGAAAGGCTGTGCCGTGACCCTCCTCCGATGAGAAGTCAATCTCTCCGTTGAACGAACGGATGATGCGTTGGACGTTATAGAGGCCGAAGCCTGATCCCTTGTGGATTTCCTTGGTGGTGAAAAACGATTGGAATATCCGGTTGCGATGGGCTGGGGGGATTCCGGAGCCATTGTCTTCAAAGATGATCTCAATTCCCGGCCGGGAGCTTCGGCGGGCGGGTTGCTGACAACCTTCCAGCATTCTGTCTTCCGCCTGGATGCGCCGGCTGCGGATGGTGATGATCCCGGTCTTGTCGAGCGCATCTTTCGCATTCATCGCCAGGTTGAGCAGCACTTGCCTGAACTCCACATCGTCGATGTAGACCGGGATTTCCGTTCCTGTGAGTTCCAACTGGATATGTGTGCCTTTTGGGAAAATCACCCGCAGGAGATCGACCTGGTCATGGATCAGTTTTTCCGGATCATGGTAGCTTTTCTGCCCGGATACTTCCCGATTGAGATCAATGATGCGCCGAACCAGATGCCGGGCCTCCATCGAGCTTTTTTTGATTTGTCCCAACCCTTCATACATGCGGTCCTCCGGATCCATGGATGCATGGTAGAGCTCGCTGAGCGCGTAGATTCCGGCCATTACGTTACTGAAATCATGGACCAGTCCAGCCGTGAGCATGGCCAGGCTTTCTTTCCATGCCGAGCTTGTAAGCTTACGCTCCGCGATAATCTGGCGGGTCGTGTCGAGCCAAACCCCCTCATAGCCGAGCAGGATACCGGATTCTGAATACACCGGAGATCGCACATCGGTGAGGTAGGCAACCGACCCGTCTTTGGGGCGCCTTACCCGATACTGCAACGTGAAAGAACTGCGGTTTGAGGCGTGTTTACGCAGCTCCCGGACAAAGAAATCCCGGTCTTTTTCATAGATCAGCGACAGAAACTGGGAACCGCTTTTGAGCAGCCGCTGGATCGGAAACTCCAGCAGTTTTTCGAAGCTTGGGCTGATGTAGTCGAATGAAAGATCGGTCCGTTGAGTGAAGAATACGCCCGGAAAGTGCCGCATGTAACTCTCCAGGCGGGACTCCGCACGCTGCAGCCGGAGATACATTCTTGATATACCGTCGGGCTCCTGGAGAATCTGTCCCAAGGGTGTGGAGACCGGAATATCGGGTATGCGTTGGAGATGGCAGATGTAGCCCAAGTCCGATGCCGGTTCGAGCCGGGTGACGGTTACCCGGACAGGGCAGGAACCGATTCGTGCCGGAAACCCGGAAGGAACTCCGGATACGGGCAGAAGGGGATCGGGCAATGGCGGACCATCGGATGCCCACGGTTTCAGCAGCTGAGATAGGGCCATTCCGGCCTTCAGCCCGTCTCCTGCTTCAACCGTTGGGAATGCGTTCGCATCCCATGCCCGGATGTTGCCTTCGGAATCGATCAGGAGGGAACAACTTGTCGGGGTGCCTGGATTGCGGGTTTCGTCCATCTCTCTCCAACAGGGTAGGAGGAGAAGCCGCCCGGATCAATCCAAATGCGATCGACACCCGTCAAATGGAAGCGCAAAACGAAGATTCCATCCCGTTCACAAATCCGGACGGAATCAACGGATGAATGGATTGTCTCGAAATGTCTGAGAAACTAATCCAAGATGGAAATCGATGAATGAGAGGGGTTGTTCCTCAAGATTCGTTTCAAGTTCGGCGTCTTCGATCAACGCATCTGTCGATGGTGCCTATGACCTTGATTTGTGTTTTGCTTTCGGTTATGGGGTTCTTTCAATTATGGATCAGTTCCCAGACGTTACAGGCATTATACGTGATGAGATGGGTCAAGAGTCACAATTCGATTATTTTACCAAAGCTCTATTAGCATGCGACGACATTGTTATTGGAAAGTGGGACGGCAATCAATCCTTGCGGTGTTTTGCGTGGGGTTTCTGTTTGGCTGTATGCCTGGATTGCCTCCTTTCGCATTGGTTCATCCGGTATTTGATTCTGTCTATCGAAACGACCGAATCCGCCTGAAAAAACTGATAAATGATAATCCCACATTTGTGAATCTGGAGTGCCGGGTCGCGAAAAGCCGACCCTTGGTATACGCAGCCCGGCTGGGGCGTTTTGACATAGTTAAAGATCTTTTGGAGTTGGGCGCCGATCCAAACCAGATCGACTATTCGGGGCAGTCGGCTCTTCACGCTGCATCGGAATCTGGAGATTCAAGGATTGTGAAACTGCTGCTCTCAAGCGGAGTGAATATTGAATTGAAGGATAATTGGGGACGGTCCGCATTGTATATTGCGGTTGGCCGTGCCCGGTCTGATGTTGTGCGGGAGTTGTTGGGTCATGGAGCGCCTGTGGAGGGTAACAGCTCATTGGGTGGTTCCTGTCTCGAGCAGGCCGTTTTCGGAGGGGACAAATTTATTTTGGATGCTTTGCTATCCCACCGGGAGTCAAGTCTCGAACAGGAGGATATTCACGGTAGAACCTTGCTGATGTATGCCGCATGCATGGGACGTAAAGAGATTGTCGAAACCATGATGTCTAACGGAGCGGACGTGAATGCCACTGATGACGAGGGGAACACCCCTCTTTTTTTTGCCAGTCGTTTTGGACATGCTGGAGTTGCGGAATCACTATTGATAGCTGGAGCGAATCTGTTCGAGGCGAACCGTTATGGATGGCTTCCAATGGATGGGGCGATCCTTTCGGGTGATATTGCAACAATTGGAGTGCTCATGAAATACGGAGCGGAGTTGCCGGAAATGATGGATGATAAATCGGAGGGTACTTTATGACAGGCAACTTTATGTTGGTTTTGCCCGTTTCCGTATACTCGCTATTCGTTTGGTTGAACGTGGGTCGAGCAGGCGAACGTGACATTGTGTCCGGGTTCATTAAAGGGCATTTGGCATTCTTTTGTTTTGTTCTTGTTCTGACTGAACTGCTTTCTTTAGGGAATCTGCTTCTTCCTTCAGTGGTCCAGATCTCATGGATCGTTTGTGTTCTGGTCCTTATGATTCTGGTTCGTAGAAAACGTCGGCTTGTTCGATCGATTGCAGATAGGGCGTTGTGGAAGCGTTGGCTTGAGTGGAGCGTCTGGGGCTCGATAATAATAATAGTTGCAGTTTTTGCTTCGGGAATCCTCTATCCCCCAAATAATTGGGACTCGCTCTGTTATCATTTGCCAAAGGTTATGCATTGGGCCTCCTCTGGTTCTGTCTCGTTTTTCCCGACTCCTGACTCGCGACAGAATTTCATGGCTCCTCTGGCTGAGTATACCATTCTTCATATATATTTGCTAAGCGGATCGGATTATTTCTTTTTTTTGGTGCAATGGGCGAGTTTTTTGGTGTTCGGTCTGAGTTCCTGTTTGATGACCGTATATTTGGGAGGCTCGCATCGGCTGGGGTTGATCTCGATGTTACTTTGTTTATCGCTCCCGATGGCGATTCTACAAGGATCCAGCACTCAGAATGATTTGGTATTGGCGTCTTTTGTTTGTTCTTTTGCAACGTTCATGATGCGAGGTTCAATCGATGTGAAAACCGGTGGTTATTTGTGGGCGTCGATTGCGATGGGTCTTGCCTTGATGACAAAGGGCACCGGCTACGTGTATTGTGCTGCTCTTGGCTCAGTCTGGGGAGTGTGGGGAATCTGGAATCGAAGGCATCGCATGAGAGCGGCACTTGGGTATGCAGCTAGCCTGGCGATGGTCGCAGTTTTAGCTTTGCTGATGAATGCCGGGCATTATTCCCGTAACATCAGAACCTATGGTCATCCATTGTCAAATGAAGCTGAATCGACCCAGAATAAGGATATTTCGATTGAGAGCATGCGCGATAACGCTGTTCGGAATATTCTGATCCAGCTGGGTGGTCCGTTTCCATCCATCAATTCTCGATTGGAGGCTTTTGGACGACATGTTCTAGGAGATAGAGTAGAACATCCATCTACTACATTTCCAGGTATTGATTTTCGGGTTATGGGGATTCGTCACGAGGATTTTGCTGGTAATCCAATACTCACGGCACTCGCACTGATTTTCTTTGTTCCTTGCTTTTTCTATGGGTTGCGGAAGCGGCAGTCGACGTGGGTTGTATTCGCAGTCAGTTGGATTGGAATGGGTCTTTTGTTGTGTCTGATGCTCCGGTGGCAGATGTGGGGAAGTCGACTTCACCTTCCGGTTTTCGGAGTGATGATTCCCTGGTTCGTCTACCTAATGTTTCAAATGCAAGAAGGGTTTCGCTTCTGGAAATCAATTGTTCGCTGGGTCGGGATTGGAGCTGTGGCGGCGTGTTGGGCATATGCCATGCCTTTTGCATTTGGAAACGGGACCCGTTCTCTGGTTTCAATGGAATGGAAACACAATGATCGTCAGGACTTATATGGATGGCCGTTGAGCCGAGTTGGACCTTCGATGTTGTCGGATGTCCGATATGCGGTGAAGCTGTGTCGGACATCCGGGCAGAAGCAGGTTGGGCTTTGGATGAAACCTGACATCGAGTACTTATATTGGATTATTTCAAATGATGGTGTGAACTGGGTGGATCACTTGCAGTTTCGACATCTCTATGTTCCTGATGCATCCGCTTTGTTGGAACCAGAAAGCCCTTCGCCAATGTGGATTATTTCCAACCTCGAATCAATGGATGGGCTCGGGTCATGCGGCTATCGTGTTGTCTGGGCTGGGACGAGAGTTGCCATATATTTACGACCGATCTGATGATCGCATGCTATGTGTTTTATGGACGTCCTTTTTTCCGATGTGGCACATGAAATCAGGGAGGGGTCTTCTTCGTGATTAGAGTTGGAGATCGGAACCAACGGTCTCTATTGAAATCCGTCCAACAATAGTCGAGTATACAGCGATATGAATCTTTACTTCATTCTCCTGATCGGTTTGCCAATGATTCTGGGCATGTGGGCGCAGATGCGCGTGTCCAGCGCTTACGGCAAATACTCCCGCATTCCGTCCCGCAGTGGGATAAGCGGGCGGGAAGCAGCCGCCTATGTTCTGAGAAGATTTGGAATCAGCGATGTGTCGATCGTTCCCATCAAAGGGCTCCTTTCAGACCACTACAATCCCGCGTCCAAGCAGTTGGCACTGAGTGAGAAAAACTACTACGGCACCAGCTTGGCTGCGCTTGGCGTGGCAACCCATGAAGCCGGGCATGCAATCCAGCATGCGGTGGGCTACAAGGCGCTCAATTTCCGCATGGCATTGGTTCCCATTACCAGCTTCGCATCGCAGATGCTTCCCTTCGTGATTATGGGCGGGTTTTTATTCGGCATAATGGGCCTGATCAAGTTGGGCATCCTGATCTACCTGATTCTGACAGTTTTCCAACTGGTTACGCTTCCGGTTGAGTTCGATGCCAGCGCGCGGGCCAAGCGTGAACTGGCTGGACTTGGTATCATAACTCAGGATGAAATGCCGGGAGTGGTGAGCACCCTCAACGCGGCAGCATGGACGTATGTTGCTGCCTTTGTGGCCTCGCTTGGAAACCTTCTGTATCTGCTCGCAATTGCCAGAGATGATTGAGGTGCAGGACCCTTGTTCCGGGTCTTTTGAAAACGGCTGTTCCTTTGTATGAGCAGCCGTTTTTTTTCGCTTGGTAACGTCCCGCTGCTTCACCGGGGGTGGTGGACCTGCAGGCGGTCATGACCGTTTTTTCCGGAAACAGTCCAAGGTAGTTTGCATGCTCCATCGCATGGGGATTCATTGCTCCATGCGAAATTGGAGTTTTGGTGATGGTTTGACATGAAGGTATCGGACAGAAGGTGCAAGCACTGTGGGGCGCCGCTGCCATCGGATGGCAGTGGGGACGGTTTTTGCTGTAATGGATGCCGCTACGTGTATGAGCTGATCCGGCAGGAGGGCTTGGATCACTACTATGCTTTAAGGGATCGTCCGGTTCCGCCGGTGGGGATGGAGGCCTTCGAGGATCGGGACTACAGTGATCTTGAGGCGGCTTGGTCAAGAGCGGACACATCCGAAGGCGGAATCGCCTCAATGGACATGCGATTGAGGGGAATCTCTTGTGTGGGCTGTGTTTGGCTGGTGGAGAAGTTGTTTTCGCGTTATCCGGGAGCGTTGCGTATCGACATCGATCCGCAGAGGGGAACCGTTCGCATATTGGCCGATCATAGGGTTTTTCCGCTGGTTGGTTTTGTGTCGGAACTGCAGCGTTTTGGATATGGACTGATTCCGATCGATGATGCGGTGGGGGAAGGATCTGAGCCCGACGGGGAAGGGCGTTTGGGCAGGAGGATCGGGGTATGCGCATTCCTTGCGATGAACACGATGATGGCGGTGTTGCCGTCCTATTTCGGGATGAGTCCGGATGATCCACTTGCGCCGACACTCCGTTTGCTGGCCGCTGTTTTGGCGAGTTTCAGTGTGGCATATGGTGGAAGCTATTTTTTCGTGCGTGCATGGAATGCGTTAAAGGTGGGCACACTCCACATGGATTTGCCGATCGCGTTGGGCTTAATTGTGGCTTGGATGGGATCGATGTTTGGATGGGCGGTGGGTCGTCCGGATTTGTTCTATTTCGATTTTGTGGCGGTGTTCACATTACTCATGCTGGTGGGTCGCTGGTTTCAGGAGTGGGTAACCGGGCGCAATCAGAACCAATCCTTCCGTAAAGACCCTTCTTTGGAGCAGGTGGAAGTGCTGCACGCATCGACGGAATCCTCTGGAGGAAGGGCGGGTGATGAGCCTGAGAATCCGATGATGCGGGTGGGGCGAATGGTTTCCGGGATGGAGTATAGGATGGTTTCAGGTCGAAGGGTGCCGGTGCGGTCGAGACTGCTCTCAAAAATGGCTGAGTTCAGTCTCGATTTTATCAATGGGGAATCCGATCCGAAGGTATTCCGCGAAGGCGAATGGGTGCCATCCGGCTCACTGTTGCTCACACGTGGGGATGTGCGTTTGCAGAGCATGGAATCCTGGGCGGATTCACTTTTCAAGACCTTGTATGAGGTCGGGCAACGCGCGGTAGTGCGGAACGGGCCGATTGAACAAATCCTTAAGCTTTACATTGTCTCGGTGGTGCTCATTGCGATTGGGGGGCTTGTCGCATGGGGGCTATTTCAGCAGCAATGGGTGACCGGGGTTCAGGTGGCGGTATCGGTGATGGTGGTGTCCTGTCCCTGCGCGATCGGCTTGGCCTATCCCCGGCTGAATGATCGGGTGGTGCAGCGTTTGCGGGAGTTCGGGGTGTATGTGCGCACCCATTCCATGTGGAACCGCATGGAGAAAGTCCGGGATGTGGTCTTTGACAAAACCGGCACCCTCACGCTTGAGGTGCTCGAGTGGGAAAACCCGGAGATCATGGATCGGTGGAGTGAAGCGGATCGGATGCTGTTGTTCATGCTGGTCGATCGGAATCTCCATCCTGTCGGGAAAAGCATCCGGCAGGAGATGCTGGCCCGGTGGCCGCAGTGGTCGACCCGGCGGTATGAGGAACTCCCGCTTGAAGAGCATGTTGGTTCGGGTATCTCGATGCAGTGGCAGGGTCAGGAGGTTTACCTTGGGCTGCGGGCCGGATCCGGCTTGGAAGGCAACCCGAGGGACACTGTCTTTGTGCGGGGCGATGCGGTCCTCGGCGTTTTCCGTTTCAAGGAATCCGTGAGAAACGATGCCCGTTCGGCGGTTGAGCGCCTCCTGCAATCCGGATACCGGGTCTGGGTGCTCAGTGGCGACAAGAAGTCCAAAGTGGAAGCGATGACCCGCTCGTTGGGGCTTCCGCATGATCACGGATTTGCTGAGATGAGTCCCGATGCCAAGGCGGCTTGGATCAGCCGCGAGGGCTTCGGACCTGCGTTGATGATTGGGGATGGCGCCAATGATGCTTTAGCGTTTGAGCGGGCACGATGCCGGGCGACACCGATCCTTGGGCAGGGGCTGCTTGAAGGACAGGCCGACTATTATTTCCTCGGGCGTGGAATAGACGGTGTTTGCGAGGTTTTTGATCTGACCCGGATTCGCCGGCCGGTGCTCCTGCAGTTGTTTGGAATCACCCTCACTTACAATGCCGCATCGGTGTCGATGGCACTGGCCGGTTGGATGAGTCCA
>JAQVLM010000087.1 GCA_028704125.1 Opitutales bacterium | reverse complement strand
AAGGAAGACCTGAATCCTCAGATTGTGATCCGCAGCGAGAAGGGTGATCCCGTGGCTAGTTATAGCGTTCCGACAGGAGCTCAGATTTCGGTCAACGAGGGTGACTTCATTGAGGAAGGCACAATTTTGGCGAGGACACCACGGCAGGCAGCCAAGACTCAGGACATCACCGGTGGTTTGCCGCGTGTTGCAGAGTTGTTTGAGGCGCGACGGCCAAAGGAAGCCGCCGAGATGGCGAAGATTGACGGAATTGTGAGCCTCGAAGGAACGGTTCGGGGCAAACGCCGCTTGATCGTAACAGATCCGGATACGGGAGAGAAGGAGGAACACCTTATCCCCCATGGCAAGCACATGATTGTCCAGCCCGGAGATGTGGTCACCCGTGGACAGCACCTCACCGAAGGGGCGGCCGACCCACACGAAATCCTTGAAATTCTCGGACCCAGTGCGGTGCAGGAGTATCTCCTTTCTGAGATTCAGAAGGTGTACCGTGTGCAGGGCGTTTCGATCAGCGACAAACACATTGAAGTGATCCTATCCAGGATGCTGCGCAAAGTGAGGATCACCGATCCGGGTGATTCGGACTTCTTCTGGGGCGAGCAGATTGACCGTTTCAATTTCATGGAATCCAATGAGCGAATCGTTGAAGCCGGTGGAAAGCCAGCCGAAGCTGAACCGCTTTTGTTGGGTATCTCCAAGGCATCGCTTGAAACGGAAAGCTTTATCTCAGCCGCATCGTTCCAGGAAACCACACGTGTTCTTACCGAAGCCGCAACGTTGGGTAAGGTAGACCGCCTAAGGGGCTTCAAGGAGAATGTGATCATGGGAAATCTGATTCCTGCCGGGACCGGATTGCCTTCTTATCGCCACTTGCGCATCGATACCCTCGGGGGAGAGCTGAAAAGCGAATACGACATGGTCAGTGAAGATGCCATGTGAGTGAGCTCATTTCAGAGTCCCTGCGGTGTTCGAACACACGTGCTCTTTTCCTATGTAAACCGAATAGGGGGTTGCCCTTTGCGGGATGATGTCAAGCCGTGAACCGGAAGGCAGAAGCCCGTGAAGATACCCCCACCTTGTGAGGACCGGGTTAAGAGCCCACCTTATCGGCACAGGTGGGGACTCTATATTTCATAAAAAAAACCGCAGTCGAGGCTGCGGTTTTTTTGTCAGTCGGATGATACTCCGATTGTTTCCATGATTCTCTGAAGATCATCAAGGCCATGGTAATGGATGATCAATTGACCCTTTTTTCCTTTATGCTTAACCTGTGTTTCGGCACTGAGTCGGGTGGAGACCTTTTTCTCCAAGTCTTTCAGCGCTGTATGCACAGCAGGATCTGTGTTCTCACGTGCGGACTTGGTCGCCTGCTTTCCGGATAAATGAAAGCTTTTGATCCGGCGCTCTGCCTCTCGAACACTCCATCCACCCTCTAGTATTTTGCGCGCAAATGCCTGCTGCTCCTCTTTGGTTTCGAGTCCGAGGATGACTTTGGCATGCCCGGTTGAGATCAATCCTTTAGCGATCCAAGACTGAATATCCGCAGGAAGTCTCAGCAAGCGGAGTGCGTTGGCAAAACTTGCACGGTTTTTCCCGATTCTCTCCGCCGCCTTCTCCTGAGTGAGATCAAAATCCCTGACGAGACTTGCGTAACCGAGTGCTTCTTCTATCGGGTTCAATCCCTCCCGTTGCAAGTTCTCGATGAGGGCGAGCGAGGCGGATTTCGCATCGTTTGCCTCAATGATCCGGGCTGGAATACGTGACAGCTTCAGTTTCTGAAATGCCCGCATCCGCCGCTCTCCGGCAATGAGCTCGAAAGCGTCCAAAGCGAGCCTTCGGACAACGATGGGCTGGAGTAATCCCTGCTCGCGAATGCTCTCGGCCAAACCATCCAATGACTCCTCTTCGATTGTTTTCCTGGGTTGGAACGGATTGGGGGTGATCTGCCCGACGGGGATTTCCATGTAATCGCCGATGGGGGACCCCTTCTCGGATGCTCCGTGGTTTTGCTCAGCTTGAATGGATTGAAGCCGTGATGCGACCTCAACCGTATTCACTGCGGATTTCCCGGATGGCGATGTGCCGTGAGAGATCAGGCCGCTTAGGCCGCGTCCAAGTCTGCTTTTTTGTTCGGACATGTTGCTAGATTAAAAGAGGCTGAATGCTGTGTTCGATTCCCTTGCGTCATTTGGATGGAATGGGAATAAAAATCTCGGTTCCTGCCTTCAGGTCATTGGGATTCGCAATTCTGTTGGCGTTTTGGATGTGACGAATGGTGGTTCCATGCTTTTGCGCAATGCTACTGAGGGTATCGCCCGGCATGACTTTGTAACGGACTCCCTCTTTGGGGAAATCGTTGGAAAACACTGTGGCAACAGGAGTTGTTGCGGCAATGGAGGAGGGTTGGGATGCTTGAATTTGCGATGTGCGGGAAATGCCCTCAACGGTAGCGTCAAGCCTGCGGGTGATAAGGGTCAGCAGTTTATCGAACTGTTCCTGGACGTAGGACTGTGTGCGTTTCCATTGGACCTCCATTGCCGATGTGATGGCGGCATCCATCCGGGTCTGTTGTTCTGTGGAGCTTGCGGCGGATACGATTGCCCGGAGCCGGGCATTCTCGGCTTTGAGGTTGTCAATTTCGAGAGTCAGTAGGCTGTGGCGGCGTTCAAGATCATCGAAGCGTTGGGATAGGCTGGCAATCTGCGAGCGGAGCGAGGATTCCTGTGCGGTTAAACTGGAGCAAAGAGCCAACAGCCCGAGAACGATGAGCAACCGGATGCCTGGAATAGAAGGAAGCACGTGTGGGTTCATTTTGATGAAAGCGGGTCGTGAGAGGATTCCGTCTGGAGTTTCGTTAGACCGATACTACGATTGGAGGGACTGAAACGGCAAGACATTTGGAACCGAATGCGGGTGTGAATTTGGAATGCCTGAGTGCTGAACGAGGATCATTTTTTTGTGAAGCGGAAGGGTTTGGATCCAACGAGAGGCATGGACGGCTCAAACGGTAGGTTAACCGATGCCGGGAGCCTAAACCCTCTTAGAAAATCCGGGGTCGGCATCATGCGGGATCCCGGCTTTTGAATGGAGAGAATCGAGAGCCATTTGTCCGCTGTGTGGATGCGAATGGATGATGGGTCTGAGATCATGGTTCCAGGACCCGCATCCGATGGCTCGGATCCGGTATCGTCAAAAACGGTGGCGTGGCCGATTTTCAAGGGTACACCGTTGAACTCAAAGGTGGATCCAGGCCAGGACCGGAATGCTCGAATGTGATTGAGCACGGCATCAGCGGGAAGGGTAAAATCCAGGATAGCATCCCTTTTGGTGAGCAAGCGGCAATAGGAGGCTCTGGACTCGTCCTGGGGATATGAAGGATAGGACTGATTGCCGAGCCGATTCATGTTCCGCTGCATCAATGGAATACAGGATGTGGCGAGTGCGGAGCGTAGAGCCGGTCCGTCCGTTTCGGGGAGGATGGGGCAGTGTTCCTGATCGATGATCGGGCCAGCGTCGAGTTTGGAGACCATCTCCATGAGGGTGACACCGGTGCAGGATGATCCGATAGCAATCGAGGTTTCTATCGGGCTTGGCCCGCGGAGCTCCGGCAGGAGTGATGCGTGTAAGTTGAAACATCCTTTGGGGAAACAGCCTAGCAGTGGTTTCGATAAGATGTGCCCATAGGCCATGACAACCGCCAGTTCCCATTGGTTGATCGAGATGAGATCCGGTAGATCGATGCTTGGATTCTCCGGTTGGATGACCGGAATTCCGCGGCTGGATGCCCACGTTTTGATCGCGTTCGGTGTGACGTGTTTGCCCCTTCCGGATGGCCTGTCGGGTTGGGTTATGACGGTATCGAGTCGAACCGTATCGGACATAGAGATTCGCCACTCTTCGAGGAATGGAACTGCGATGCTGTCGGAGCCCATGAAGACCGCTTTGATGGGGATGGATGGTTCTGCAGACATGGAATGGATGGAGTGGTTAATGGAGACTGATTATGTTCTGGCAATTACGGTGTTCCTCCCTATGACAAACCGTGTGGGAAAGAGCAAGCAAGTTAAGATCCGGCAAAGCGCAGGTATCCTGATGTATGATAACAGTCGTGGGAATGGCGATGAGTTGCGTGTGTTGGTGGTTCATCCCGGAGGGCCACTGTTCACCCACAAGAACGAAGGATACTGGAGTATTCCGAAAGGAGAGTTCCACAAGGGCGAAAAGGCCTTTGAAGCGGGAGTGAGAGAGTTCGAAGAAGAAACCGGTATGAAGCTCATGAAAGATGCGGACTATCTGTCGCTCGGTATGATTATTCAAAAGGGAGGGAAGGTCGTTTACGCGTGGGCGGTAGAAGGTGACTGGGAGGATGATCGAAAAGTGGTGAGCAATTCATTCAAGATGGAGTGGCCTCCGTCCTCGGGTGTGTGGATGGATGTTCCGGAGATTGACCGTGCGGAGATGGCTCCTGTGGAAAGAGCGAAAGAATTGTTGAAAACGAGCCAGGTTCCCTTTATCGAGCGGTTGCAGGTATTGCTTGCGGCAGGAAAGACTTGACGAGACTGAAATGATCTCCTACCGATTCGCGCCTTGAATATCCAATGAAACCCGTCTTGACCGATCATGGTAACTCCAAATGACTTGAGAAAAGGAAATGTTGTTCTGATGCAGGGTGGCCCTCACCTTGTGATGGAAGTGATGCACCGCACCCAAGGCCGACAGGCTGGGTTTGTCCAGACCACTTTGAGGAATCTGGATACGGGAAATTCGACGACAGCCAAGTTTAGAAGCACCGATCGTCTTGAGGTATTGGATGTGGAAAACCGGAGGTTGGAGTTCAGCTATTCGGATGCCGATGGTTATCATTTTCTGGACAATGAAACCTATGAGGATGTTGTTCTTCCAATGGCGTTTGTGGAAGATGACCTTCGGTACATCGTTCCATCCGCATCCTACGATATTTTGTTTGTGGACGAAAAGCCAAAGCAGGTTCAGCTTCCGTCAACGGTCGAAATGAAAGTGGAGGAGTCTCCGGAAGGACTCAGGGGAGATTCTGCGAGCACAACATTGAAGCCTGCCCGCACCGAGACGGGCTTGGTGGTACAGGTTCCTCTGTTCGTGAAAGAAGGAGACCGGATTCGAGTGAGCACTGAATCCGGTGCATATCTTGGTCGTGCCTGATGGATCAGGCCACTCTTTCGACGACCAAATCGGGTGGAGTGGGCCGTTTTGGTGCCAATCTGAAGGCAGCTCGGAGATAATCGAGCGCGGGTTCCAACCTTTCCTCGTCGTTATAGTGGATCATGATAAGGGGTTCCCCTTGTTTCATTTGGGTTCCCACCTTCTTGATTTCGGAAACGCCGACAGCCGGATCGATTTTGCCTTTTGAATCGGTGGCGAGAATCTGAACACCACGGGCGATCATTCCGGCGTTTATGGTATGGACGTAGCCCCGCTTCGGCGCAGGAAGTTTGCGAACGTGTTTAGCCTTTGGCAGAAGGGATGGATCATCGATGAAGGCAGGGTCTCCTCCCTGCGCCTGGATCATTTCCCTGAATTTCTGAAGGGCAGATCCATCCTCGAGGTGCCGTTGAACCGTCTGTTTTGCCGACAGAGTACTCCCGGCAACACCAGACAATCTGACAATCTCCATGCCGAGCTTGAGGACGAGTTCCTTCAAATCCTCGGGACCTTCACCCTTGAGCAGTTGCACCGCTTCCTGAAGCTCGAGAGAGGTTCCGACGGTGTCCCCCAATGGCTGGTTCATGTCGGTTACGAGTGCGACGCAGCGACGCTTCATCGAACGCCCGACCCTTGTACTGGAGCGCGCGAGAACCTTGGCTTGCTCCACATCCTTGATGAAGGAACCGTTCCCCCATTTGACATCAACCACAAGGCTCTCCGCACCAGCCGCAAGTTTTCGGCTTAGGACGCTTCCGGTGATCAGCGGAATGCTTGGAATGGTTCCCGTTTTCTGCCTGAGATTATATAGGATGGCATCGACCGGGGCGATGTCGTCCGGTTGTCCAACGATCGCGCATCCCACCTCCTGAAGCTGGTTGACAAAGCGCTCCATGGACATGCTCGTCTTTATGCCGGGAATGGCCGACAACTTGTCCCGTGTGCTGATGAGGAACTCTTCATCTGAACCATTTATATTGGGCATGACGACCCCACAAGCGGCTGCAAGGGGGCAAAGCACCAGTGTTGTTTTGTCTCCAACCCCTCCCGTGGAGTATTTCTCAATCTTCGGCCTTGAAATGGCCGTGAGATCGATGACCTCTCCCGACAGCATCATTTCTTCGGCGAAGATTGCGGTCTCCTGGGCCGACATTCCGACAAAGAAAATGCTCATGAGCAAGGATGCCAGTTGATAGTCGGGAATCTCTTGATCCAGGACGGAATCCACTAGAAAACGAATCTCGTCCTCCGTGAACTCGGACCCGTCTCTTTTTTTCTCGATCAACAGCGAGTAGGGTGGCTTAACAAATTTGCGCGGAGTGACGATTTTCTTTCTCATTAACTGCGAACGAATGGATAACGATCAGCGCTGATGCGGCGTTAAACTTAACATTATGGTACATTTTCTTTTTGATGTCGAGCGGAAAATCCTGTAGGTCGATTCGTTTGTTTGCATGAGTCAATTGGTTATGGAACTGGACACTAGGGAAGCGTTAATCACCAGAATACGTGAGGTGGCGAATGGAATGGAGGCCTTCGGGCCGGATTTTGATCCGGATGTCCGGATTGCGGATCCCCGCCATGGTGATTATCAGGCTAATGGAGTATTGGCTTGGGCTAAACAGAAGCGGCAGAACCCGCGTTTGATGGCGCAGCAGCTGGTGGAAGGAATCCAGCGGCATTTTGATGGCAAGCGGGTGCCCTGGGGTAAGCTGGAAATCGCCGGCCCCGGATTCATCAATTTTGAGATGGATTCCCGATGGTTACTGGACTGGCTTCTCTATTTCGGGTGCAGCGATCACTTGGAGACTGCTGCGAAATCCATTGTTGGTGGGAGAAAAATTGTGGTGGATTTCAGCTCCCCGAATACTGCCAAGCAGATGCATGTCGGGCACATTCGATCGACTGTCATTGGTGATGTAATCTGCAGGATTCTTGAGTTTTGCGGAGCATCGGTTATTCGGGATAACCACATCGGGGATTGGGGAACCCAGTTTGGTATTCTCATCATGATCCTAAAAAGGAATCAGGTCGACCTCGACTCTATTGCCGGGGATCCGATTGCGGTTCTCGAGGATCTGTACCGGAAGGGAAGTGCCTTGACTCAGGTTGATCCATCCGCGTTGGATGAGGCGCGGGCTGAGCTGGTGAAACTGCAGGGTGGAGACTCCGAAAATCTCAAGATTTGGCGGGCGATTGTGGATATCAGTTATGGCGAGTTCATCAAAATCTACGATCGATTGGATGTGCGCTTTGACCATGTTCTGGGAGAAAGTTTTTACCGCGACCAGGTTGAAAGGGTTTGTTCAGAGCTCGAGGAAGACGGAATCGCTTCGGAGAGCCAGGGAGCCTTGGTGGTTTTTCATCCCGAGCATCCCCGTTTTGCCACCCAACCCTTCATCATCCGGAAATCGGACGGGGCGAGCAACTATGCGACGACCGATTTGGCGACCGCACTCTACCGCCACGAGCATTTTGCGGCAGACGAAGTCATTAATGTCACCGATGCGCGGCAGAAAGATCATTTTGAGCAGCTTGAGCTGACGGTTCGCAAGTGGTTTGAGAAGCGAGGCCGTAAGCTTCCGGTCATGAAGCATGTCACCTTCGGAACGATACTCGGCCCAGATGGGAAGGCGATCAAGACTCGCAGTGGCGAGAACGTGAAACTCAGGGAGCTTTTGGATGAGGCATGTGAGCGGGCAAGGGCCATTACCGCACAGAAGAATCCGGAGCTTTCCGGAGCGGAACTCGATGCGATTTCCACGTCAATCGGGATCGCTTCGGTGAGATATGCCGATTTAAGTCAGAATCGTTCGAGTGATTACCAGTTTGATTGGGACAAAATGCTTAGCTTTGAGGGCAATACGGCTCCATACTTGTTGTATGTATCCGCGCGTATTCATGGGATCCTCAGGAAGAGTGGAGGGGTATGGACGGAGCCCGGTAGGGCAGCGAATCGGCGAGAGATGTCGCTTGAGACTCCCACTGAGGTTGCATTGGCAAAACGGCTGATGCAGGTCGTTGTTGTCTTGAAGCAGACCTTGGAGGATTTGAGACCCCATTATCTGGGCGCCTATCTGTATGATCTGTGTGCGGACTTTAATGCATTCTATCACAATGACGTGGTGCTTCACGAAGACAGTAATGTGCGTGAACTGCGCATGCATTTGTGCGCCTCGACGTTGTCGATCCTGAAGCGAGGGCTTGGGCTACTCGGGATCCCTGTGCTCGAACGGATGTAGGGATTGAAGCGGTTTTGGCCAGATACTGAGCCTCTCCATTGTCGGGAGGCGGCGGCTTCTGGAATAGAAAAAAGCGCAGTAGGAAATCCATCCTCCTGCGCTTTTTGATGATAAAAGTCTCTGAATTCTCTTTAACGAGCCCTTGCCTCAAAGACCATCTGGGACTTGCGAGTGACCGGAACTCCGTTTTCGCGTGCCGGATCGAATTCCCACTGGGTCAATGCGGTCTTGATCGCATCGATCACGACTTCACTTTCGGAATCGAACTCGAAACTATCTTCCTCGATTTTACCGAGTGCCGAAATCACGAAAGAAACCGTAATCTTTTTACCCCGATCTTTGAAACGACCGGAAGGAAACTCGGGAAGCACGGTCTTGATCGGTCGAGGTGGTGTGATCACGCGTTTGACTTCGCCAAGGTCCGTTCCAAGTGGGGCTTTCCACATGAGCGTCATCTGATCGGTGTAAACTTGATCGTTGTCTTTGACGTTTACAACCAAATCGGTGGGTGTTGAGGGAAGCAGAACCAGAGGTTTCTCGGCCCTGAACACGCCATTTGTCACAGGAAGCGTTGTCCTTTCTTCTCCGAGCGTGACCAGCACACTTCCCTGTTGCATTCCGGGAACGATCCCAGCCGGGAAAAAGTCTCCGGACGGAGCCTCAAAAACGAAGATCCCATCGCTATTGTCATCGGTTAAGTCATGAGAGATCTTAATGATGGGTCCCCTTGTAAACAGGATACTGTCGAGTGCTTTGGGATCTTCCGGAGATCCCAGGAAGAACTCCACCTCATTTTCGCCCTCGAGAAGGGGAACCTCCGTGACAAAACGTCCCCTGGAGACTTCGATCTCGGATACAAAATCTCCGTCTCTTATCCAAGCGGGGAATGAACTCACGCTCTCTCCGTGAAGGGCGACGCTAGGCGATGCTACGCGATAGCCATCCGGATTGGGAATGAGCGGCTCGAAGTCGCGTGTGCCCAACTTGCGGACATG
>JAQVLM010000086.1 GCA_028704125.1 Opitutales bacterium | reverse complement strand
AAATCGGATTTCCCCGAAAACGCCACGAACCAATGACCTGATACCGGATCGACTCCCAGCCCCTTTGCATCGCGCTCGCTGGTGCCAAAGACGACACGGTTTCCGGAGGATTCGAGTCCTGCATCCGTCCACTGCAAACCGAGCCAAACCAAGGATTCATCCTCTCCGATTCCCAGAACACCAAGGTCACCTGACACCGGATCATATCCCAGCGTCATCACACTGGTGATACCCATTGAATCGAGCGGATAACGATGACTCGGGCTTCCAAATTTGCGTTTCACGATGATCTTCTTTTCCACCGGATAGGTCTCTTCAACTCTTTCAACCTTTGGCTCGGGCGTCACCCATGTCCGCCTGACCGCCTTGCGGATCAGTTTCCTTGGCTTTTCGGCAGGAGCAGCCTCCGGTTCCATGCTTGCAGTTTGAGTTCCTTCGAGAAGCGTTTCTTCCACTTCCTCCTGCGCTTCGACAGGTGAATCCTCCGCATTCACCACAGCCCCATTCTCAGCAGCCTCTGCTGCCACGGTCAACGCCTGGTCGGGGCTCTCATCCGGTTCGCCCCCGATCGCTCCGTCTGCATCATCCTTCTGTTCATCACCGGACTCCGCATCTTGAATACCCGTTGGAGCGTCCACCTCAATCTCGTATTCCTCCTCGACTTCCACAGGTTCCTGCTCCACCAGGATTTCCACCCAACGGGTCGCATTCTCAATCAGGATTTTCTCTTCATCGGGAAGATACACATAGCGCAACAGCGATCCGCTTGCCCGATCCAAAACAAGAAATCCCGATCCGAGCGGGTCCCGCATGAGCGCAACCGGATCCAAATCCACACCCTCTTCAGCCGGAAGCGCCAGATGCGCATCCACTACACTCAGCGTTGAGGGATCGAGCTCGAAAATGTTGAAACTGCCCTCAACCGCCTCAGTCAAATCCCCGGTTTTCAGACGCATCTGAATCGGCGCAGCCGTGATCACCATCCAACGGTTGTTCTCTTCGTCGTAATCAAATGAAACGGGATTCGTTATTCCCGCCACTTCCATATCTTCCACCGACAACCGCTGGACCAACGCCAACGTATCATCAAGATGAATGAGACGGGAGGGAGTCGCCACACTCATTCCGGTTACAGCAAAAAAAGACGCAAGAATCAGGATAGTCTGTTTCATAATCATGAGCGGCATTGGACCCAGAGGACTTGTGGTACGACCACAGACTCTGGACGGTGCCGGTATTTGGCTGAAACCCAGCTTTGGCGACCGGAAAAAGCCCGGTCGAGATCCAAACACAACACGAATCCCACGTGATGTCAAAGCCGAACCGGTTGTTCAATAATAGAATCAAAGAACGCAGTTGGACACCCTATTTTTATGGGTTGCATCCGCGATTAGGATCCTGAATACCTTCGGGATGAGTGATGAGAAACCAATTGTGATTCTCTGGGACATCGACGGAACACTGGTTTCAGTGGACGGCGCCGGGGAAAAGGCACTTGTGATGGCCATGCGCTCCGCATTCGGGATCGATACGGACTTGTCCGGAATCGACTACTCCGGCCGGACGGACCGGCGGATAGCGGAATTGCTTCACACCAGCGCAGGGATTCCCCTAACCCCAAAGAGCGTTCAGCATTTTCTGGCGCACTACATTGAACACCTTGAGGCGGAAGTACCTCCATCCGCAATGGGGCTGCTCCCCGGTGTCCCGGAGGCCATGGAATGGATCCGGAACACCAGTGGAGTGGAACAGGGACTGCTTACGGGGAACCTGAGAAGTGGCGCAAAAATCAAGCTCTCAAAATTCCACATTTGGGAGTATTTTCCGTTTGGGGCTTTTTCGGACTTCAGTGTGGAACGCAATGAACTGGGGCCCTATGCGCTTGAGGAAGCAGAACGATACCTCGAAACCAGGTTGGAGCCGGGACAGCTGATCGTGGTGGGAGACACGCCTCACGATGTCGTGTGCGGGAAGGTTTTTGGAGCTCTCACCATGGCTGTGGCCACTGGCAAATACTCCATGGATCAACTTGCCCTTTCGAATCCCGATTTTTTGGTGGAGTCCGTGAGCCCGCAGATCATGCGTCAGGCGGTGCGGCATGCACTGGATCGACTGTCCGTGAACGCGGACTGAGCCACTAGATCAGAGCGAGCTCGGATCGAGAATCAGTCTCCATTGTGGATCATCGGGAGTTCCCCATACGCGGACTTCAAAAACATGGCTGATCGGAACCAGAACAAGCGCAATTTGTGAAATCAATGGGATGTTGAGTTCCTGCAAGGGGTAAGATTTCAGGCGAAAGTCCATTTCGTTGGACAGGCGATCCCAATGCCCTCGGGCTTCGACCCGGCTACTGGGTCCTGTCATCCTGAGGGAACTGAAGTCGAGACGGTCCTTCTCATAGCTGAAGGCTCCGGTCGCTTCGTTGAGTGTGAACGAGCCGATTCCGAGCTGAAGTGCATCCAGGATGCGGGAAAAGACCCCAAAAACATGGACGCGGGTGATCAGGGGATCGATCAGCACAAATTCTCCCTCAGCCGTGAAGCTTTCGGGGACACCCAGGATGCCCTCCCCCCACGCAGTCAGGCTCAATTCGTTTCGTGTGTCCGGTTCAATCGCATCAACGGCGTCGGCATCCGGAACCAATCCCATTTCCTGACCCAATCCGGAAAGGCCATCCCTCGCGAGCCGGGTGTCAATCCCTGTGAGCACGCCATCAAACCGGATCGGGTTCCGACCATCCTCGGCATCCATGACGAGACAACTCCCTTCCGCAAGGCCACCTGCGAAATCGAACCGGATCGGGTCGAGGATGAGCGAGTCCGCATTTCGATGGATGAGGATGGATCCATTTGAGCCGGAAACCCCGGCGAATTCAAACACCCCCGGAACGTCGATTTCGACATCCAATGCATAGAGATGATTGAACTCCGGGTGCGACTCCATGATGACGCACCCATCCACTTTGTAGCTGATTCGGGGCTCGCCGCCGAGCTTATCAATGTAGGGATCGAGAATCGATCCAACCAATCCTTTTGCCTCCCAAACCGGAATATCGGATGCGATGTGAATGCGGCGCGATATCACGTCACTGCTTGAATCACTGTAAACCGAGCGGACACTGCCAAGAGCGGTTCCATTGTGGTTGCGGATATCGATGTCGTATATGTCGATCATCCCGCGGCGGTAACGGACCCTCACTTGCCCGCGATCAATCGGGAGTCCGCGAAACCGCATGGCCTCCAGATTGACCTGCCCGAATACATCCCTGCGGTTACGATCCGACTGCCGTCCCCAGATATCCAGATTAACCTCAGGGGTAAGGGTTCCAAAACCGAATCGGCTCCATGTTTCCGACCACCACGGCTCAAACCACGGCGTGAAGTCACGCGGATCCATATGACCGTGAATAAGGTAGCGGTAGTCGGTTGTGCGTGTGTTGCGCTCAAGGCTTCCGCGGATGGTGTAATCGGCGATCCGCGCCATGAACGAGTCGAGGCAGAACAACTCCCCCTGCTTGTTTCCGGACAAGAATCCGTAGGATACCGGAACACCCGATAGATCCATATCGGTGCCCTGCATGCTGAATGAAAGTCCTTCCAACCACTTGAACTGCCTGAATCCAAGATCGGCTTTAACATACACCGGGGCTCCAAAACAGACGGAATCCGAGCGGCCGGCATCCCGGATCCATCGGCAAGCCTGAATGCGGGACGGATCAATCCATCCTTCGGTTCTCAGCCTTCCGTCACCCAGGTAACTGTCCACCTCACCTTCCAGACGCAGGCATTCACCCCTCAACGAGGCCATTGCCTCAAAGCGCATCTGCCTCGGGTCGCTGAGCCAAACCTTGAGCGCTCCGTGATAAAAGGACTCCCCCGAATAGAGGAGCCTCCTCGCATGAACTTCCGCCAATTCAGGAATAAAGGAAACCACACCATCGCGGCTGAAATGAAGCCCGATACTGATATCCTTAACGGTCGCAAGATCCTTATAACGGACGGACTGAATCCTCCCGTTGAGGGTATCCCGGATCGCTGATCCTGATTCAAAGCTGACCTCTCCGCCGAGATAGGCATCACTGGCAACATAGTCATCGTTGTAGCGAAAGCCTTCGGAGGAAAGGTCAAACGAGACCGAGCGGATCCCGGCCTCCGATTCCCTGAATACCAGACGCAAGGACGATTGCTCCGCATCCTCGAACAAGCGGTGTAAAACCAGCAGCTCGCGAATGGCATCGAGATCGGACTCGCGGACACTCAGACGTGTATCGCCGCCCTTCCCTCCTTCGGGTAGGCGCACCTTGAGGGGGCGATGGCTGTATACGGCGAGCCGGGCGAGTGAGCCCTGAATGTTTTCGATGCTGAGCCATCCTTCCTCCACTTCGAAGTCAAGCGAGACCTGGTCCAGCAGGACGGTCCCGGATGCTTCAGGCAAAAGGCGTTCCGGATAATACAGCTGTGCCTCGCGAATGCTGCCGTAAACGGGATTGGACGGAGACAAGCAACGGGCGGGATCCGCGCAATTCAATACCAAATCCGGGATCCGCAGCAAGGGACCCCGGTATCCATCCAATTGCACGCGAAGTTCTTTCAACTCCAGGCGCGACCATGGGTATATGCGGATGGATTCCGCCGAAATCCGCATCCCCGCAAACGGGTGGGCATAACCCAATACCGCTGCGGGAATCGACACGTATCCCAAGAAGAGAAATTGCAGCACAAGCACCGCCTGAATGAGAAGAACCCCGGACAGAATCGCATTGAGAATGGCCAGAATGGTTCGGAGTATCTTCCTCATACCGGATGCTTCTAACGAACAAAACAGCCACAATTTGCCGGACGCTTACAATTCCACAGGTTTAGTTCACGCATCACCTTCGGTTCCAGTATCTGCAAGCGGTTCGCCTTCGCCATTCTCTAATCCATCATCCGATGGTGGAAGACCCGGTTCCGGATCGATCAACCCATCCCCGGCATCGGGCAAGGCATACTCCGGAGGCAAATCATCCTTCGCGGTCAAGGTGTGCAGCAGGTCAACCATGGTCTGGTCCAATTCGAATGACACCCCGTTGGATTCAATTGCGCCCAATTGAACAGTACCGGACAAACGACGGGTCAAAAGCACCACAAATGCCGGTTCCTGAGCCTGTCCGGAAACAAATCCACTCAAGCGGAAACTCCAGGGGATGCGTTCCCCTTGATAGAGGCAACCGGTGGATTCGAAGGGTTCCGTGACGAACCCCCGGACCTCAAAGCCGGACATCAAGGCCCCGATCCCTTTCTTTGCCATCGTGAGGGGATCCTCTTCCGAAGCTTGATTCAGGGAACCCAAGTCCACCCGATTCATCCCGGGCACGGGAATCCACCCCCCCGATCCTTCGGCGGCTTCCAGGCTCCAGGAAGCAAGTGTCTGATCCTGAGGATAGAGCTCCATGCGGCGCTCACGGTAGTCGAGCGGTTCCACCGATAAACCATCGATGCTCGCTACACCCACCAAATACACGGACGGATTTCCGGTCAATTGCACATAGTATCCGGTCTGTCCCTCGTCCAACGACCCGACCCGGATCTCCAAGGTTTCCTCGCCCTCGGTCCGGATGGTCCACAAAGGCTCCATCAATCCGAAACGTTTCAAGTCTTCATCTGAGGGATTATCGGACACGAACTCGAGCACGACCATATCCTCCAATCGCCCGACAATGGCTGCGATCGCTTCTTCGTCTCCGTTGTATGGCATGGGATCACTTCCGGACACACCACCGAACACCCTCCAGACCCCGTCCTCCAGTTTGAGCAGGCGAATGGTGCCGGAATCCGGACGGGCATCCGAGCGGTGCCGAATGAGCTCCACTTTGCTGACCTTGGAAGGGTCCTGCCAAATCAATCGCCGCTCCCGCAGGGAATCAGAGATACTGCGCCAGAGATCCAGCTCGGTCCGCGGAAGAATGAAAGACGTGGAGGAGCCCTCGAAGCGAGCCTTGTAAAAATCATCCACTATCTCGCCCCCAATGCGCAACTCACTCAGAATCAATGTATTATTGCGTCGATTTCCAACCAGTTCGATGCGGGCGACCGGTTGACCGGCAGGCGGGTTCGCGGACGCTTCATCCTTTGCCAGACCAGTGGCAGACAATCCGATCAAGCGGCCAAGAGCGGAATGAACACGGGCTTCGTTGGCCATCGCGGAAACCGGAGCGTCAAAAAACCACTGATCCTCCCTCCGGGTAAGGCGGGCACGGTAGGGAGCATCGTAGAACTCCACCGAAAGCGCCCGTGCCTCAAATAGCGGAATCGGGAACAAGGCTTTATCCCTGAGATCTTCGAGTGGAGCGACAAAGGGTTCAATTGTATTGGAATCCACCACCAGTATTTCGCGCTCGTCCGGCGAAAGCATATAGATGCGGTTGCCGATCTCCGTTGGAGATCCGAAAGCGATCTGGTATTCGGTATCGTTGAAACGCGCTTTTACGATCAGGCTCGGATCATCCAAGCCGAAATCCGTCAGTTTCTGGCCATGGTCCTCCAGATCGTCCACCTTGAATCGGACCCCCGCATTGAGGGAATCCAGACTGTTGATCATGCGCCGGATCGCGAACGGGTTGGCCGCCCATTCCACGGGAAGCACCATATCCCAGTTGCCGTCCCGGTTGATCCACTGACGGGTTTCCTTGGCAAGCTTTCCTTCCACAAGGATCATTTGAGCCTCGGACAATGGGAAAGGCATCACACCAGCGGATTCTCCGTTTCGGGAAGGTTCCGACGAAAAGGACCCGCCCTGCCGGATGAGAAAAAACAACACGAGCAGGTTAAGGAACAGCAAGATGATCGTTGTGCGGAATCTCATGGTGCGTTATCTGTGAATGAGTCGAACCAGCAAGCCGACCAAAGCCACCAACAAAGGAATCAACATCAGGTAAAACAACAAGACCCGGAGATCCTTCTGGCTCAAGGTCAGCCGATAGGAATCCAAAGCCGTGGGCGCGATACTCAACAACTGATCCCGCTGGAGCATCCAGTTCAGGACGTTGGCGACAAAAGTGCGGTTGCCATGGAGCCGGATCAATGCATTGGAGGCAATTGAAGCATCCCCAACGACGACCAAGCGCCCGCCCTTCAGGTTAAGGCCCAACTGCTGTCCACCCTTCCGTTCGGAGACAGCCGCCACCGGTATGGGACCTGGCACGTCAACATTCGGATCCATTTTCGGAACCGACTCGGTGCGGGCATTCAATTCCAACCAGCTTGTTTCGGAAGTCGCCATCAACACGCTGCGCTGAACCCCGGCAATCCGCGGCACGCCCGGATCAAACCGCACCGGACGCAACTGGGTGGAAAACACGTTCAGCCGGCCTTCAATGAGGCTGGCGGTAACGGGATGCTCGGCGTATCGCCGCAGGATCAATCCACCGGAAGATGCCTGATAGTCAGGCCCGGGATCCAATACCACCCCATTGTCACAAAGGATGCCCCAATCATACAGCAAGGCGTCCAGATTGTGAACGCGGAAAGGTTCCAACAGGACGAACATGCTCCCGTTTCCGTTTTCCATGTATTTCCTGAGTTTCTCGACATCGGCAGATCGCAACTCTGCCTGAGGGGAGGCGATCACCACCAAATCCGCATCGCCCGGAACCTCATCAAACCGGGTCAGATCCAGTTCCCGCACAAAGACATTGCGGGCGGTAAGGTAATGCCCCAGTTCAGACAAGCCACGCAAAGGGTCCACATCGCCCAAGCGCATTTCACCCTGTCCAACCGTAAAATAGACCACTTTGCTCGATGGATCCGTTACTTCAAGAAGAGCGGACAAAACCATTTGCTCACCGACGAAGCTGGTTTTTCCGGATTCCTTGTCCTTGCGGTAAAGATCGTCCATGTTGAGGACACGCCGCCCCTGCTCCGACTCGAAGAGAATCGCATTGCCCTGGTCCAATGCGAAATCGCGGATCAACTCGGCAGCCCGGTCCCGCTGGCGAAACACATCCACAACTTCCCACTTGAAGCCATCTTCACCTGTCTGACGGAAGGCGTGCTCAAAGCGGGACATCAGTGTTTTCACATCACGCAGTTCGTTGCGATTGGCCTCCTTGCCGGGTTCGGCCGCGGTTACAATAACCCGGATCTGTTTTCCGGTCATGGCCGACAGATAAGCCTGGGTTTCCGGAGACAAGGTATGCCGGCGCTCCGGGGTAAGGTCCCATCGAACCGCCAACTGAAATGCCAGAAGATTCAGTCCAATGATCAGGGTAACCCACAGGAGACCCTGTACGACCCGATTGAGTGCGCCTACTCTCCGGGCGATCCGGAACTCGTCAAAACGGTGGTATCGGTTCAATGCCATGGTTGATCAGGTTTTACGATCCACCACGCTGGCTGCAATGATCAGCATGACGGCTGTTACGCTCACGTAGAAAATGAATGGCTTGAGGTCAAGAACCCCCTGAGAGAACCATTCAAAATGATCAAAGGTCTGCAGATACCCGATAAAGTCCCGCATGTTCGAGTAGAGTGCCCCCTGCTCCACCAGCGAATCCGCCAGGAACGTCCCGGTGATGGTAGCGATGAACACACCGGTGAATGAGAGCATTCCGGCAACCAGCTGACTCCGTGTAAGGCTGCTGCTCATCACCCCGATGCTGATGTAGCTCGCTCCACTGATCAGCACGAAAACCAGGCACCCGATGAGACTCGACCGGGATACCAACTGGTCAAGTCCACCAATCGATGGCACGACCCATGCCGTGATAAAGGGAAACGATGCGGCCATCAGCCACAGGACCGTGTAGACGAACATGGCGGATACAAACTTGCTGAACACCAACTGCATGGCCGAAATCGGCATCGTCATCATGGTCTCAAGCGTGCCAAGCCGGCGCTCCTCAGCGATGCATTTCATGGTCAACAAGGGCACCACAAAGAGGTTGGGAATCCAGAAGAGCCTGAAAAACATGACCATCGCCATCTCCGCATGGTCCTTTTCCGAATAATCCTTGATAATCTCCCAATAAAAAAGAATCATCGGAACCAGAAACACCACCGCCGCCACATACGTGGACGACGAGAGCCACTGGTTTTTCATCTCATACCGAATCAATGTCAGGGTCTTATTCACAGCTATATCCGGCAAACGAGAGGTCAGTCCTCTCAAGTGCCACTTTTCGAAAGACTATCAGGAAACCGATCCCGATTTCACGCATTTTCTGACCCTTTTTGTCAATCTCCATGTCTGACCAGACAACGCAGCCTTCCGAAATCCGTATCCCGAGCCTGAATTCAGGTGGAGAAAACCCTCCGTCTTTCCGGATGCTGGGGTCCTCCAGCTCCGGAAACTGTGGACTGGTCTCGACGCCCACCACCCGAATCCTCGTGGATGCCGGTTTTTCGGGGAAACGAATCTGCGCACTGCTGGCCGAAGTCAACCTGAG
>JAQVLM010000085.1 GCA_028704125.1 Opitutales bacterium | reverse complement strand
ATAGGCCAAACACTTCAGGCAGGGAGATGTGGATTCAAAGGTGTCCTTGAATCCTTTTGAATAATGGGCGCGGGGAGGGAAAGTCAAAGGCAATTGTCAAAGAGCGTGAACACCATGCACAAAGAGTGTCCAGAATCCGCATGTTCAGCCATCCCGCTTATTCCTGTTGTAATTGGGGAATTAAGAAATCGGGAGGGTGGATGTTGATATGATGCACCACCGTGCACAGGAGGTCGGGGGAATCCTGAGGTGAGCAGGGTATCGTGGATCAGTGGAAGCGGGTATTCCCCCGTAAGCTGACGTCAGGGCTTGCAATTGGTGGAAACGGGTGTTTATGCATAAGTAAATCTATTGTGATGTATAAGTAGAAATGAATGCAGTTGCACCCAATTACGCCCGATCCATGTCGGATGAAGAGCTGGAGTCGTTGAATGCCCGATGGTCGCAGTATTCGGCTGAGGAGCGGGTGATGCACTGTCTGGCGACATTTGGTGAGCGTGTGGTGTTATCAACCAGTTTCGGTGTGCAATCTGCGGTTATGCTGCACATGGTGACGGCGCAACATTCCGACATCCCGGTGGTCTTCATTGATACCGGTTACCTGTTTCCGGAGACCTATCGCTTTGCAGAAGAATTGGCTCAGCGGCTCAAGCTGAACCTGAAGGTGTATAATCCGCTCTACACTGCGGCCCGTCAGGAGGCATTGTTTGGAAAACGGTGGGAAGACGGGAGGGCGGGGATTGAAGCATACAACCGGATGAACAAGGTCGAGCCGATGAACCGGGCGGTTTTTCAACTCGGTGCGGAAGCATGGATCACGGGGTTAAGGCGCACGCAATCCTCCACGCGGCGGCATTTGGACGTGCTGGTGCGTCAGAACAGGGTGATGAAGGTGCATCCGATCATCGATTGGACGGACCGGGACGTTTATGAATACCTGAGGCGGCACGATCTGCCCTATCATCCCTTGTGGGAGGATGGTTATGTGACTGTGGGAGACTGGCACAGCACCTCCCGGCTCGCCGAAGCCGGAAGCGAGGAGATGGCACGCTTTGGCGGTATCAAGCGGGAGTGTGGCCTGCACGAGCTTTCGGGGCAGCCGGATTTCCAGATTTGACGGATCCCGGATGCGGGCATTGCGATGGCAGGGCCCGTCGGAATACGGTGTTATTGGATGATAAGTTGCTGGAAATCAGGGAAAAGTGAATGAAGCTGTCGGAATGATGCAGTTCAGCTCCCCTTATGATGCAAGCGCATTGTGATGGCATGGGTTGAAAAATATGTGAATTGGAACGATGATGCTGTTTTTCACACTAACCCTGAAAACCTGACCTATGATGAATCGATTCAATCGAACTGTAAGTGTAATTGCGATGAGTGGTGCCATTCTGGCCTTCGCATCGTGTAACAAACCATCTGACGCCCCTGCGTCTGATTCAGAGGAGCCAACAGCGGTTCAGAGTGCGCTTGACAAGGCCGCCGAAGCTGGGAAGTCAGTGCAGGATAAGGCTGCCGAGGTGGGTAAAGCCGTCGAAGAAAAGGCCACTGAAGTGGCGAAAGATGCTGAGAAAATGGCGGTTGATGCGACGGCAGCGGCCGCTGGTGAGGTGAAGGAAAAAGCCGCCGCTCTGGAATCTGCCGCAAAGGAAAAGGCAGCTGATCTTGAGCAAGCCGCGAAGGAAAAAGCCGCAGATGTGGAAGCCGCAATTCCGGCAGCGGAATTGAAGGGCTTGGAAGGCATGACTTCCAAGTTGACGGATGCTTTCGCTGGAAATCCCCAGGTCAAGGCACTTGCCGCCGGAATGATGGGATCCCTGGTTAAGCAGGAGTATCTCGATGCAGCCAAAGCTTTGGGTTCCCTGTCCAAGATGGAGTTCAGCAAGGAGCAGATTCCGGCCTATGCCTCGCTGGTGCAGCAGGTAGGGCCGATGGTGTTGTCGAAGGTATTCCCAACGACGGGTGAAGAAGCAAACCCGGTGGTGGTGAAGGCAGTCGAATACATGAAGAAAGGGGAATTGACCAAGATCGCATCGCAACTCACCGCGCTGTCGGAAATGAAGGACCTCAGTTCCCTGCAATCAGGGGTGATCGATAGTTTGGCCAAGAGCTACGGCCCGATCCTGAGCAATCTGGTGAATAAGGCTCCGGAAGTTCCGGCTGCCCAGTAATCGTTTGGAATCCGCACCTTTGGTGCATTCGAAAGCCGATCCAATTTAGGGTCGGCTTTTTTGTTTTGGCAGGAGCGGAACGATGTGCAAGGTGGATGCATGCGTGCATCGGTATCTGAATCCTATCCAGCAATCATCCAGGCAGCCCGGGGATTGTCACAATCCGTGTCGAAGCTTCGGTTTGCCGAGCCGGTGCATACGGTCTATAACCCGTTGGACTACGCGTGGGATGCTCACGAGGCATACTTGAGGCGTTATGGGATGGGAACGAAGCGGGTGGTGTTTCTTGGAATGAACCCCGGGCCATGGGGAATGGCTCAGGTGGGGGTGCCTTTTGGCGAGATTCCGGCGGTGCGCGATTGGTTGGGGATCGAAGTCCCGGTGAGGCGTCCGGACCCGGAGCATCCGAAACGCCCGATTCAGGGCTTCGCATGTAAGCGTTCAGAGGTGAGTGGGCGGCGGTTGTGGGGGCTTTTTGCGCGGAGGTTTGGAAGTGCAGACACTTTTTTTCAGGATCATTTTGTGCTGAATTATTGTCCCCTGGTTTTCATGCTGGAGAGCGGGGCTAATCACACTCCGGACAAGCTGCCCGCAAGTGAGCGGGATGCCCTCTACCGGGCGTGTGACGAGCACCTGCGACGGGTGGTTGAGGCGCTCAACCCCGTTTGGGTGATCGGGGTCGGCAAGTTTGCGGAGGCGCGGGCCAGAGAGTCCCTGCAGGGTGCTTTGTTGAGTTTCGGATCCATTGCACACCCGAGTCCGGCGAATCCGGCCGCTAACCGCGGGTGGGACGACCTGGTAACCAAACAAATGGAGGAAATCGGAATCTGGTGACACCGGCTGACGCCAGGGTGGGGATGGGGCTGTTCAATCCATGTCCAGCTTGCGCTGTCGAGAGCTTTCCTCAAAAACGGCGAACGCATCATCCAGGTATTTCCCGATGTTTTCAACCCGGGTTTTTCCGGATGGATGGGTCGAGAAATACTCGTGAAGCCCACCGGCGGTGTTGTCCATTTTTTCCATGAAAACAATAGCCCGGCGCGGATCATAGCCGGCACGGGCGGCGTAAAGGATTCCGATGCGATCGGCCTCGCGTTCCTGAAGCCGGCTGTAGGGAAGGGAGACGCCGACGGTGCCTCCCAGCCCGTATAGCCCGAGCAAGAGGTTGCGTTCCCCGGAGTCCATGTCGCTTGTGCTTGCTGCCAGTGCCAGACCGATACCCGCAAAGAGGGTTTGGGCGGATATCCGCTGATTGGCATGGCGTGCCGTTATGTGGGCGATTTCGTGAGCCATCACAAACGCGAGGTCGTCTTCTTTCTCCACGATGGAGAAAAGCCCGGTGTGGACCCCCACCTTTCCCCCGGGGAGGGCGAAGGCGTTGATGGTATTGTCTTCAATCAGCACGAATTCCCACTCGGCTTCGGGCAGATCGCGCCCAACCGAGGCGGCGATCCGGTGCCCGACGCGTTGAACGATTTCGTTTTTCGGGCGGTTGTTGGAGACCCTCACCTGCGTCTTGAGCTCGGTGAAGGACTCCTTTCCCATGTTAGCGATCTGGGATTCGCTGAACAAAACCATCCCGGTCCGGCCTGTCTCGGGCACGGTGTAGCACCCGCTGATCGTCAGTCCGAACGCGAGGATACCCACGCAGGTCAACAGTCGGCGAAGTCGGGATGGTTTGTTCATGATGGCATGACAGGGGTTGTGCCGTTGTAACGGCGTGGAGATCAATGCTTGAAGTGCCGGTAGCCGGTGAAGACCATGGCCATGCCGCGCTCGTTGGCGGCTTGAATGACCTGGTCATCCCTGACCGACCCGCCCGTCTGGATGCATGAGGTGGCCCCAGCATCCGCTGCTGCGATAAGCCCGTCCGGGAAAGGAATAAGGGCATCTGAAATCATCGCCGAACCCTTCAGGTCGAGTCCGGCCTCGCCAGCTTTCCACACGGCGACTTTGGACGAATCGACGCGTGACATCTGCCCGGCGCCGATTCCGAGGGTGCGGGTGCCTTTGGTGTAAACGATCGCATTGGATTTGACGTGTTTGACAACCTTCCATCCGAAGAGCATGGAATCCCATTCTTCTTGGGTGGGCTGGCGTTCTGTAACGACGCGGAATCCTTCCTTGCCGTATCGGCGGGTGTCGGCTTCCTGCACGAGGAAGCCACCGGCAACGGAGCGTATGTCGAGCAAGCTTGCGGGGTCCGGAACCTGTCTTGCTTCGAGCAGCCGGAGGTCTTTCTTTTTGCCGAAGCGTTCGAGTGAGTAGGCGTCGAATCCCGGGGCGATGATGATTTCACACCAGATCTGGCGGATGCGCTCACACAGTTCCTCATCGACGGTGCGGTTGACGACGATGATTCCGCCAAATGGTGCTTGTTTGTCGGTTTCGAAAGCGGCATCCCACGCTGCGGCCAAGGATTCCGCAGTGGCGACCCCGCAGGGGTTGGTGTGTTTGAGGATCGCCAGGGTGGGTTCCTGAAACTCGCCAATGAGGTTGGCTGCGGCCGTTACATCCAGGATGTTGCAGAAGCTGAGCTGCTTGCCCTGAATCTGGTGGAAACGTTCGTGGAAGTTGCCGTAGAGGGCGGCCTGCTGGTGCGGATTTTCCCCGTAGCGCAGGATGTCGGCCCGTTTTCCGGAGATCGAGAAAACCTCGGGCAGTCCGGCGATGGAACCCGGGGCGGGTTGATCGGCGCTCGAAGCGAAATAGTCGGCAATGATCCGGTCGTAGCGTGCGGTGTGATCGAATACCTTGGCGGCGAGTTCCCGGCGGAGGGCGCGCAGGTCGGCGCCGTTGTCGAGTGCCTCGATCAAACGATCATAGTCCGCCGGATCGGTGATAACCGAAACATGCCGGTGGTTTTTGGCTGCGCCCCGCAGGAGCGAAGGACCGCCGATATCGATGTTTTCGATGGCCTCCTTATCGGTCACGCCGGTTTTGGCGATGGTCTGTTCAAACGGGTAGAGGTTGACCACAATCACGTCAATCAGGGCAATGCCAGCCTTTGATGCGGATTCCACGTGGGATGGGATGTCCCGGTCGCAGAGGATGCCACCATGAATCTTCGGATGAAGCGTTTTGAGGCGGCCATCCATCATTTCCGGAAAACCGGTGTGGGACTCAACCAGGGTGACAGGCACTCCGGATTCCTGAAGGAATCGTGCGGTGCCTCCGGTTGACAGGATGGTGTATCCGAAGCGTTCCACCAAAGCTTTGGCAAAGGGCAGGACGCCGGTTTTATCACTGACGGAAATGATTGCGTATTTGTCCATGAATGTAACTCCAAAAACCGATCCCTAATCTAAACCGGAACGCTTGGCAAAGAAAGAAAAACGCAACGAAAGAAAAGAGCGTTTGCCGTGGTGATGGTGTATCGATCTTTTTCGAAGCGCGAATACGCGTTGGCGCTGTTGTTTGGTGTTATGATCGTGTGTGGAATTGCACCTTCGTCGAACTACTATGGCAGTGGAGTCAGGGACTACACGCCGGCACCCTTCAGGGCGGTGGTGTGTATGAGAGAGTTTATTCAGACGCAGCCGTGAAGTGTGGTTCGGTGTTGCACTTTGGCGGCAAGTGCCTTCATCTGGATTACCGTTATGAACAAGTGTTCCGAGCAATTGGCCGAGCTTATCCGAAGTGTTCAGCCTGAAGTGGTGAATTTGCGGCATCGCATTCATGAGGAGCCGGAGCTCTGCTATGAGGAGCGGGCGACTGCGCGAAAGGTGGTGGATTTCCTGGATGATGTGCCGGGTGTGGACATCCGGATGGGGGTTGCCGGGACGGGAGTCGTGGCTGTGCTGGGGCGGGGAAAGCCCGGGCGCTGTGTGGCCTTGCGAGCGGACATGGATGCGCTTCCGATCGAGGAAAAGACCGGTTGTGCGTATGCCTCGAAAAAGCCTGGCTTGATGCATGCATGTGGTCACGATGGCCACACCGCGATTCTGGCGGGGACGGTGAAAGTCCTAAGCGCGATGCAGGATCAATTGAAAGGTCCTGTGAAGTTCATTTTTCAACCTGCGGAAGAAGGAGGCGGAGGCGGGCGCCGGATGGTGGATGATGGCGCATTGAAGGATCCGGAAGTGCATGCGATTTATGCCTTGCACGGATGGCCCGATGTCGAGATTGGAAATGTGGGCTACGGGTATGGCGGAATCATGGCCAGTACGGATTCCTTTACCATTCGAGTGAAGGGTCATGGGGGGCATGCTGCGATTCCCCAGAAGGTGGTGGACCCGGTGGTCATCGCAGCTCATTTGATTGTGGCATTGCAGACGGTGGTTTCCCGCAATACCGACCCGGTGGAGAGTTCGGTTCTGTCAATCTGCAAGTTGGAAGGTGGATCAGCATTCAACGTTATTCCAAACGAGGTGTCGATGCTGGGAACCCTCCGTACCCTGAATGAGGCCGTTCGGCAGCGGTGTTTGTCCCGCATGCATGCGATTGTGCAGCATGTGGCCGAGGCGTTTGGTGGATCTGCTGAGTTGATTTACCGCGAGGAGTGTTATCCGGTCTGCCACAACACCGATGCTGAAGTCGATTTTTTCAAGGACGTGATGGCGCGTTGGGTCGGTCCCGAGCAGATGGTGAAGATGCCCCCGAGTATGGGTGGGGAGGATTTTGCGTTCTACACGCACCATGTTCCGGCGATGTTTTGGATGTTGGGGGTGAAAGCCCGGGGATCGGACAAGTGGCCCCAGTTGCATCAACCGGATTACGACTTCAATGACGATGCGATTCCCTTCGGGATTCGCGGGCATTGTGAGATGGTTCTGGCTTTTCAGGATCGCACAGGGTGAGCCTCCCGAAACGTGTGTTTCGTCACAATTCGGTCCGGATGGTTTTGCCTGATTGGTCATGAGGAGCCGTGTGGGATGATCGGAAAAAGGTGGTCCCCGGACTCTGCGATGGGGTATGGGCGTGTCTTATGATCCCCTTTCGGATACCCGTGGATGGTTGCAGTCCCGGTGGATCGGATTCCTGCTGGTAGGCGGGTGTGCAAATTGCATTGCCTGAAGGGTGCATGGGTATGTATGTCGGAACTGCGAATATGAGCAGGAGTAGTGAGGGGTCGATCGGATCGAAAGAATGGGAGGCATTGGGAAAGCGGCTGCAGGGAGAGCTGGTTCTCGACGATGGGTCGCGCCTGAATTACGCGACAGATGCTTCGGTATACCGCAAGTGGCCGGTGGCGGTGGCGTTTCCGAAAGGAGAGAATGATTGGCGGCACTTGCTGCTATTTGCGCAGGAACATGGGGTGCCCTTGATTCCGCGTGCCGCCGGAACTTCGCTTGCGGGGCAGGTTGTCGGTGCGGGAATCGTGGTGGATGCCGGTCGGCACAACAACCGGATTCTGGAAGTAAATGAAGCCGGGCGTTGGGTGAGGGTGGAACCTGGTGTGGTGCGGGATGAGTTGAACCTGCATCTTAAACCGTATGGTTTGATGTTTGCTCCCGAGACAGCCACCTCAAACCGATGCATGATCGGCGGGATGATCGGCAACAATTCGTGTGGGTCGCGTTCGGTTGTTTTTGGGACGACACGGGATCATGTGTTGGAGGTTAAGGCGATGCTAAGCGATGGCAGTATCGCGGATTTTGGGCCACTGACCCCCGATGAATACCGTGAGAAAACCAGAAAGCCGGGATTGGAGGGCGATCTCTATCGACACCTTGATGCTTGGTTGAGTGCTCCGGAGGAGGCGACTCTCATCGGAACAGAGTATCCCCGGAAGGATGTCCGGCGCCGCAACACGGGATATGCGGTGGATGTATTGCTCGGCATGCAGCCGTTTTCGACGGAAGGTGAACCGTTCAACCTGGCCAAGCTGTTATGTGGGTCGGAAGGCACTTTGTCTGTCACATTGGAAGCGAAGCTCAATCTGGTACCGGTTTTGCCGCCCGTTCAGGGCGTGGTTCCCGTGCATTTGGATTCCGTGGATGAAGCGATGTTGGCGAACCTGATTGCGCTCCGTTTCGGGCCCATGGCCGTGGAGCTGATCGATCGGAATATCCTCCGTTGTACCGCGGGAAATCCGGAACAAAGCCGCAACCGCAGCTTTGTACAGGGTGATCCGGGTGCATTGCTCGCAGTGGAGTTTTGTTGTGCGGATGAGGACGAGCTTCAGGAAAGGGCGAGAGCCCTCGAGGAGGCACTGAGGCAGGAAGGCTTTGGATACGCCTTTCCCCTTCTCCGTGGCGCGGGAATGAAGGCGGTGTGGGATTTGAGACAAGCCGGACTGGGATTGCTTGCCAATATGCCGGGCGATCCCAAGCCGGTGGCCTGCATCGAGGATACGTGTGTCCACGTATCGGATCAACCCGCATACATTGCGGAGGTGAGAGCGATTTTGAACAGGCTTGGTTTGGATTGCGTGTTCTATGCCCATATCGGAGATGGAGAGATTCACCTGCGTCCGGTGTTGGATCTTAAGTCAGGTCGGGATCGCCAGCTCTTCCGGCAGGTGACCGCTGAGGTGGCGGCCCTGGTCAAACGGTTCCGTGGTTCCTTGAGTGGAGAACATGGCGATGGACGGGTTCGGGGGGAATGGCTGCGTTTGATGGTCGGTGATGTGCTATACGAACGCCTCGTCGGGTTGAAGCGGGTTTGGGATCCCAGCGGGATCTTGAATCCGGGGAAGATTGTTGAAGTGCCTCCAATGGACACGGATTTGAGGTACGAGAACGGGCAGCAGACGCGGCACATCGACACCGTGTTTGATTTCTCATCTACCCAGGGGCTTCTCCGGATGGCCGAGAAATGCAACGGGACAGCCGTGTGTCGCAAGTCCCATTTGATGGGTGGTACCATGTGTCCGAGTTACATGGCCACACGGGATGAAGGGAACACCACACGGGCACGGGCGAATCAGTTGAGGGAGTGGCTGACCCGATCTGACAAAGCGAATCCTTTCGATCAGGAGGAGCTTAAGGCCGTAATGGATCTTTGCTTGTCCTGCAAAGCGTGTCGGAGTGAATGCCCGTCCAATGTCGACATGGCCCGCATGAAAGCGGAATTCCTGCAGCACTACTATGATGCCAATGGTATTCCGTTTCGCGCGTGGGTGTTTGCCCACTACGCACGGATTCAATCCCTGTTGGGATCGCTTTCGCCATCCTTGGTGAACGGAATGTGGCGCGTGCGGTGGCTCGCCGGATGCATCAAACGGATCATTGGCATCGATTCGAGGCGATCCATCCCGGCCCTTGCGCGGCGTCCGTTGCGGCGCCTGATCGCTTCGGGTCTAGGTGGGTTGAATCAGCGGACCTC